>CAMWHN010000059.1 GCA_947174085.1 uncultured Ruminococcus sp. | reverse complement strand
ATTATCTGTCTTATAAGATTTCCTGTAAATGCTAGATGAAAGGAGTTTAATTCTATGATAAATAAAAAACTGGAAATAAAACGAATTATTTTATTTGTTTTATTGGCTTATCTCATAACATGGATTCCTGAAATTACTTTGACTGTAATACATGGTGATTTTATGAGCTGGGCAGGTTCAACAAAATTTGGATTTATTAGTGTTTTACTCATGTTTCCGCCTGCAATTGCAAATATTTTGACAAGAATTATTACAAAAGAAGGCTGGAAAGATAGTTATCTGCATCTGCATTTACAGGGTAATTTTAAATATTATATTTTCGGCGAATTATTCACCGTATTTTGCGGAATGGCAGCAGGTATTATTATAGCTTATGTATTTGGCAATGGGCTTTCGTTAAAAAATATACTGGAAGCAAATTCACTTGTATCAATTTTAGCGATAACAGGAATTATGTTGGCAATTGCACCTGCATTGAGTTTCTACACGTTCGGGGAAGAATTTGGCTGGCGAGCTTATTTATATCCTAAGCTTGAAAAATTAACAGGTACAACAGGTGCAGTGATAATCGGCGGAATTATCTGGGGAATATGGCATGCTCCCATAACTATCGGCGGACATAATTTCGGGACGGATTACTGGGGGTATCCATGGCTTGGAATTTTGATGATGTGTGTATATTGTATTGTCATTGGCTGTGCTTTGATGTGGATTACGAAAAAAACAAAGTCTGTTTATCCGGCTGCGATTGCACATTCGGTGAATAATAATTTTGCAGGTAGTATGGCAGTTATTTTTTGTCCGGAGCTGACAGAACTACAGGAATCAGGAGAATTAAATCAAGCGTATTATATGCTGTTATTTATCATTCCGTTTGTGATTCTGGGAATTATTATATTATTCATTATGCTGAAAGAACAGAAACAAAACCTGACTGTATAAGTTGGGTTTTGTTTTTCTGATTAACTCTTGACAAAGGCTAAAAAATATGTTACACTAAAGCTGTGAGAAAACAATTGCGTCAAAAACACTCACTGGCAACTTGAAAAGTTAAGATAGTTTGTAAATAAAATCTTAATAGTGACAAGTCTCCAAATCTAAGCCCATAGGACATAGCTGGTGGGTAGTTGATGTCAGAATAAACCCTGTGTGAAAATTTTACCCTCCTGAAAAAACGGAGGTTTCATTTTTGTCAAATAATACTTGCTAGAAAGTGAGATACACGACATGCTAATTCATGCAAATACAGTATGTTTAATAGACTGCGGTCAGGAAAAACATACTAATATAAAACATTTTATCAGTGAAGCGTCTAATCATTATTTAGTAATTATTTCCAGTAACCGAATGTTTGTGCGTGTGAATCGAAAACAATATTATATGCAACCGTTTACGTTTATGATAGTGCCGTTTTATACAGGAGAATTAACTCTTGAACTGCGAAATATCACAACATATCGTTATTTGCATTTATACTGCACAGAAGAATATTTACAGAAATTTTCAGAACATCATGTTTCTTTTTTAGAAGTATATACTCTTGCACAGCCATTAATTTTTGAAGAACTCTGGAAATTATTACAACAATATATTTATCCGTCAAAAATACATCATACACTTGAAACAGCACAATATGCATTACATTTATTATTAAGTTTATTTATGGAAGGCTCTGACGGTACAATCAGCCGTGCAATAGAAGTTCCGCATTATCATAAATTAACTTCTCTCCGGCGAAAAATTTATCATTCCCCTGCACAACACTGGAATATTCAGGATATTTGTGATAATTTAGGTATTAGTAAACCATATTTTCATAAACTATATTTATTAGCATTCGGCACAACCTGCACACAAGATGTCATTGCGAGCCGAATTGCTTACGCTAAAAAATTATTAGAAACAACAGATAATACAGTTACTGTAATTGCGCAACAATGCGGTTTTGAAACAGATATTTATTTTATGCGACAATTTAAACGTCATATTGGTATCACACCGACAACATACCGCCGTATTTGTGGGCAGATAAAAAACTAGAAAATCAGAAAAAAGGAGATAATTTTCATGAGAATTTCAAATATGATTTCTGAACTTCATAATTCTACAAAAGCGATTTTAATTGCTTGTTCTTTGTTTCTTGTGGTAACAGCGTCAGTTTTATTATTTTTAATGCTATATCCAATTAAGGCAAAAGATAATATAACAAATCATTCTGTAATAACTACAGAAACAACGACAACGACTACAACAATAGCATTAAAAAATTTGACAACGACTACAACAGAACCATTGCATACACTTTCAACATGGGCTGTTTCTATTGAAACGATTGCAACAACAGAAAAACCAGACCCAAATACAACGGCTTGGTATGATGCTATTTTTACAACTGTTTCAAAACAGACAAATAGTTATAATATGCCTTATGAAAAAACTATCACAGAATTAACTCCAGTTGTAACAGAACCTGTTATTACAAATTTTAATTCTGAATCAATGGAAATAATAACGGAATTGCCTGTACAGACTATTACAGAAACTGTTGTACAGCCTGTTATTACAGAAGCTCCCCCTGTTATCACAGATTCTCCTGTAACAGCTACTGTCACGGATAATAATAATATTCCAGATACTGCATTAGAAGATTCTGAATTTTAATCCAAAAAATTTTTAGTTGCTACTTGACAAATTTCTCTAAAGCATATATAATGATAATATCAATTCTTCGGGGTGGTGTGCAATTCACAATCGGCAGTATAGTCTGTGAGCCTTTTGGCTGAACTGGTGAAATTCCAGTACCGACAGTATAGTCTGGACGAAAGAAGAATATAACGCTATTGCGCTAATATTTTTTGTTCTAAATGCCCTGATTGTTTCAGGGTATTTTTGCATTAGAAAGGAGTTAAAAACAAGATATTTATGACTAGTGAATATATGCAACATGCAATTACTATCGCACAGAACGGTATTGGTTTTGTGAATCCAAATCCTTTAGTAGGAGCTGTAATTGTGAAACATAATAAAATCATTGGTGAGGGTTGGCATGAACGTTATGGCGGATTGCATGCAGAACGTAACGCTTTAAAAAACTGCACGGAAAATCCAAAAGATTCTGAATTATATGTTACACTCGAACCTTGTTGCCATCATGGAAAAAATCCGCCTTGTACAGATGCTATTATTGAAGCAGGAATTAAAAAAATATATATCGGTTCAAATGACCCGAATCCGTTAGTTGCAGGCAAGGGAATTGCACAGCTTAGAAGAGCCGGCATTGAAGTTGTTACAAATATATGCAAACCAGAATGTGATAAATTAAATAAAATATTTTTTCATTATATTACAACCAGAACACCATACTGTATGATTAAAATTGCAATGACCGCTGACGGCAAAACAGCTACTCGTGCTGGATTTTCAAAATGGATTACAGGCGCAGAATCCCGCTATCATGTGCATGAAACAAGAAAACAATTTGCAGGTATTATGTGCGGTATTGGTACTGTATTAGCAGATGACCCCACTTTGACATGCAGAATTGAAAATCCAAGTAATCCAGTTAGAATTATCTGTGATAGTAATTTGCAAATTCCTTTGGATTGCAAGCTTGTTCACACTGCAAAAGATGTTCCGACTTATGTTGCCTCTTGTCATATTGATAAATATAAAGCAGAAAAACTTGAAAAATTAGGTGTGCATATTTTAGAGGTTCGCTCTGAAGATGGACATGTAAAATTACGTTCTCTCATGCGGAAATTAGGCGCATTAGAAATTGATAGTGTATTATTAGAGGGTGGAGCTGCTTTACATGAGTCAGCATTAAGAGCTGGTATCGTTCAGCATATGCAAGTATATATTGCACCTAAAATTTTTGGCGGTATTTCTGCAAAATCTGCTGTTGGTGGTGTTGGCGTTTTTGAAGTAGAAGAAGCTTATAAATTAAGTGCGCCTGAAATTCACCAGTATGGCAATGATGTATTATTAGATTATGATATTCTGGAGGAATAATCGTGTTCACAGGTATAATTGAAGAAATCGGAAAATTAAAAAAAATCCAAACAGGAGCTGATACTTGTATATTAACAATTTCAGCAAAGTTTATTTTATCAGATATGCATATAGGCGATAGCATTGCTGTTAATGGCACATGCCTAACAGTTTGTAAATTTGATAATACTTGCTTTTCTGCTGATGTCATGCCAGAGACGTTACGCAGAACAAATCTAGGCAAATTATCTTCTGGTAGTCTTGTTAATTTAGAACGTGCCATGTCAGTAAATGGGCGTTTCGGTGGACATATTGTTTCCGGACATATTGACGGCACAGGCAAAATTATAAATTTTACAAAAGAAAATAATGCCATTTGGGTGAAAATCTCTGCAAAGCCTGAATTATTAAATTATATGATTTTAAAAGGTTCTATCACAATTGATGGCATTAGCTTGACCATTGCGAAAATTTCAGAACAAGATTTTTCTGTTTCCGTGATTCCGCATACAAGGCAACAAACAACGCTTTTGTCTAAAAAAATTGGCGATATCGTAAATTTAGAATGTGATGTCATTGCAAAATATATTGAGAAATTTTGTAATTTTCAGAAAATTAATCATATTTCTGATTCTAATATTTCTGAAAAATTTCTTGCCCAACATGGCTATCTATAATTTTAAACAAGGAGTTTTTTATATGAAAATAAATACTATTCCGGAAGCTTTAGAAGCTCTCAAAGCAGGAAAATTAATTGTTGTAATTGACGACCCAGACAGAGAAAATGAGGGAGATTTAATTTGTGCCGGACAATTCGCAACAACAGAGAATGTTAATTTTATGGCAAGTCAGGCGAAAGGCTTAATTTGTATGCCAATGTCACATGCCTATATTCAGAAATTAGGCTTACATCAAATGGTCGCAAATAATACAGATAATCATTGTACAGCGTTTACAGAATCTATTGACCATGTGAATACTACAACAGGTATTTCCGCTGAAGAACGTGGCTATACGGCTAGAATGTGTGTGGAAAAAAATGCACGTCCGGCAGATTTCAGACGTCCGGGGCATATGTTTCCATTAGAAGCAAAAGCCGGCGGTGTATTAGAACGCAATGGACATACAGAAGCAACTGTTGATTTTATGCGACTTGCCGGATTAGAACAATGCGGTTTATGCTGTGAAATCATGGCTGAAGATGGTACTATGATGCGTACAACAGAATTAATTGCCTTTGCTGAAAAATATCATCTGGTTCTGACAACTATTAAAGAATTGCAGAAATATCGCAGATTACATGATAATTTTATGCAACATGTTTCTAGTGCAAATTTGCCGACAAAATACGGAAATTTTATCATTCATGGCTATCAAAATCAAATTACTGGTCGTGAACATATTGCACTTGTCATGGGCAATGTTGCGGACGGAAATCCTGTACTTTGTCGTGTACATTCGGAATGTTTAACAGGTGATGTATTCGGCTCTTGTCGCTGTGATTGCGGTCAGCAGTTAGAAGAATCTTTAAAACGAATTGCCAAAGAACAACGTGGTATTTTAGTTTATTTAAGACAAGAGGGACGTGGCATTGGCTTATTAAATAAAATCAAAGCTTATGATTTGCAGGAACACGGACGTGATACTGTGGAAGCTAATGTAGAATTAGGCTTCGCACCAGATTTGCGTGATTACAGTGAGGGCGCACAGATTCTGAAAGATTTAGGCGCAACAGAATTAAGGATTATGACAAATAATCCTGATAAAATTTCTGATTTATCAGAGTATGGAATTAAAATTATCAGTCGTGAGGCAATTGAAATTGCTCCTAAAAAGGAAAATTTATATTATCTTAGAACAAAACAGCAAAAAATGGGACATTTAATTGAAATTTGTGGAGATAAATCAAATGAATCAAAATGAAGTTGTAAAATACTATGAAAACTATCGGGAAGAGGACAGGCTATCAACAAACAATGCGAGAAAAATAGAACTAGTTACAACAATAAAGATGTTAGATGCCTTAATTGAAAAGAAATCTGCTATTTTAGATTGTGCATCTGGTACTGGAGTCTATGCGTTTTATTTTGCTGAGCAGGGTCATCAAGTGACTGCAACAGATATTACTCCCCGACATGTTGCATATATGAGAGAAAAACTGAAACATAAACCATATTATATAAATACACAAGTATTAGATGCAACGGATATGAGTTGCTTTTCAGATGAAACGTTTGATATTGTACTGAACATGGGTGCAATGTATCATTTGATTGATGAATCTCAAAGAATGAAATGCTTAACAGAATCGCTTAGAGTGCTTAAAACTGGAGGAATATTAATCATGGCATATATTCCAAGATTATATCTTAATCAAATGATTGCATTACATGATACAAATTATTTAGATAATAATCTGTTAAAGCAAATAAAAGAAACCGGAGTATTAAAACATAACGACCCTAAGTGCTTTTGGACAGATACTTATTATTCATCTTATGAAGAAATGGAAAAGCTATATCAAGAATATTCTATTGAAGTATTATTACATTTTGCACAAGATGGATTATTGCCTATGTTATGTAATACGGCTGATAATTGGAATGAGGAACAGTTTAAGATATGGGCAGATTATCATTTATCAGTTTGTAAAGAAAAGTCAATTATTGGTATGAGTAACCATGTTATCATTGCAGGTCGAAAAAAATAGTATGAAAGGAGAGAAATTATGATGAATTATGAAAATAAAGTAAAAGTGAATAACACTTTTTTGAATGTTTATAGTGAAGGAAAAAATAGCGAATTAACAATTATTTTCATGTCTGGTTCAGGTGTCACATCTCCAGTATTGGAATATAAGCCGATTTATCACAGAATGTCAGATGAATATAAAATAGCTGTTGTTGAAAAAGCAGGGTATGGCTTTAGTGGTTCTATGACAACAAAACGAACAGTTGAAAATCTTGTAGCAGAAAGCCGGAAAGCTTTGTTATTAGCTGGAATTAATCCGCCCTATGTATTAGCACCGCATTCTTATTCAGGATTTGAAGCGATTTATTGGGCAAATACTTATCCTGAAGAAGTAAAAGCAATTCTTGGCATTGACATGGGATTTCCTAACATGGCACTTGCACAGGCAAAAGAAATTCCTGAAACGCAAAAAGAAAAAATGGTTATGCAACAACGGAAAATTCTCTCTGTTGTTGCAAAGCGTGGATTACTTGCAAAGCTTCTAAAAAATAAAACAATTAATGCGTCTGGATTAATGACAGGAAATGAATTAACTGATGAAGAAAAAGCTTTATATCAGGAGCTTTTTTATAAAAATTTATTAAATCAGGAAATTTCAGAAGAAGCATTACTCATGACAGAAAATGCTATCAAAACAGATAATACTGGTATTTTAAAATGTCCGGCTTGTTTTTATATTAGTAATTTAAAATCTCCTGTAAAATCTATTACATGGCAAGATGCCGGTATTGCTTATGCCAAACAATGTGGCGGTGAAGTGCATTTATCTGAACAGGGACATATGATGTATGCTTTGATTCCCCATGAAATGGCTAATACATTTAAGGCATTTTTAAAAAAATAAAGATACTTAATATAATAACTATATAACTGAAATTTTCTAAAAAATATGCATTCAGCGGAACATGTGTGCATTATGGTTTGTATCGAACAGCAAGCAAGAAATTATGAAAAGCTAATATTTAATATGATTGATTATTATTGATTTTGGAAATATTTTTGACCTTGACAATGCTTTTTTTTCGTGCTATAATAAAAAAAATATATTTGAAAAAATTTCAAAAAAGAGGTTGATAACAGTTAAAAGGAAATTATAAAAAGATGTTAAAACATTTAAATCCTTTGAAAAGTAAAGGTCGGCGCTTCACCTAGTAGTCCATAAGACGTCGCACTGTCTGTTGAAAAACAGCTTGAACGGGGACTGCCGTCGTATAATGATCATGCGAAAACCAAGCAAAATTATTTTGGCAAATCAGTAAGAAAGGAAAATGTTACTGACACGATATTCAGCCACGGGTATGGTGTTTATCGTGTGTACCCGTACGTTAGCGGGGAATTTACGCCTTTGGAGTGTCACGCCAACATGAGTAGATGAGGAGCAATCCTATTGAAAATGGACACGATGAACAAGGAATGAAACATAAAGGCTTATTGATAGCTTTTTATAAGTTTTCAGTAACGGTATGTTATTTCTATGAAAAAATTGATTCTTAAAGTTTCTGCAATTGCATTGTGTTTATCTGGTTTGACAAATGCAATTCCTGTACATAGTGCTTATAACAGCGCAGATGAAATTACATTTAGTTTGCGTGCCATGGAAGGCGGTTATATTCCAGAAACAAATTTAAATAAAATTTATATCAGTCCAGAAGATGCCAAAAATGGTACAACAATACATGCAGGCATGTATATTGAAGCAGATTATGCAGATTTGGCTTATATTTCTGCTGTTCTGCAATCTGAAAATGAAAATATTATATTTCAAAAAGAAACGTTCCAAAGTCCAATGTCTTATGCATATGCTGAAGCACAGGATTTTATATTATCTGACGGCACAAGCTTTTCTACTAGATTTAAGCCATTTTGTTTTGGCAGAATTAACAGCATGAATCGTTATGAACACGGAATTTATCATTTTGAGGCAATTATACAAGAAACGCTTTTTAGTGCGAATTGGCTATATGATTTAAAAAATAAAGAAACTTGGTCAGCAGACTTTTTTGGAAGCAGTTCTGATGAATTAAGTTTTATAGATTTTGATATTCAAATTGCGCCAGAAACAGAATCCGGTATTTATGCAATTAATTTTGTTACAAAAGATGAATTTATTTCAGGAGCAACGTATCTAACAAGTGATGATAGTATTCCAGATGAAGAACATGAAGGAAAATATATCAGCATTTATCATAGTCTTGTACCAACGCTGAAACCACTTGAAATTGTAATTTCTGAAACAAATCCAGTAATTCAGACAGAATTTACAGAAGCAAACGCTATGAATTGTTTTCGATATGCGCATGATACAACTGATTTTTCTGTACAGGACTTTGCAACAGAAATTAATTTTTATTATGGTGGTGATGAATTTACAAAAGATGTTTCTGATTTATTAGAAACATTCTCGGCTGGAAGTCCGGAAATTATTTCTATTGGAAAACCTGTTATTTATGAAAATAATTTGACATTTGCCGGATTACCTGTAGAAAACAGCTCCGGTGAACAAGCGTCTTTGAAATATTATATTGGACAAAAAGGCGATGTTAATCGTGATGGCGAAGTCAATGCAGAAGATGCGTCTGTTATTTTAACATATTCTGCGGAACATGGTGCAGGCAATGTATTTTTTTTGACAGATGATACAGATAATATTTTAGAAAATTTTGCGTATTTTCTAGGCGATATTGATGGTGAATCACAAAATGCAGGGCAAGACGGTTCTAAATTAGATGCTTCTGATGCTTCGTTAATATTGCAGTACTCTGCTTTGAAAGGTGCAGGGCATGACGTGGATTGGAATGAATTAATTTCCGAATAAGATTTTAATAAATTTTAATAAAAAAATGGCTCTGATTTGTTTCAGAGCCGTTATTTTGTCAGTGAATACGAGGATAACTATATAACCAGTCAATAGAACTATATAACCAATTTTGTGCAGGTTTTGCTAATGCATCTTCATAATTTTCGTCTAGCATAAAATCTGAACTTCCCATTGCAATCAGACAAGCATTATTTCTTGCTTCTTCACGGCAATAAATCATCACAGGTAATATTTCTTCTTCATAAATTTCTGGGTCATCTTCTATGCCTCCATACTGCATACCGCTTGCTGTTTCAAACGTCTGTAACATAGAATCATAATGCGTATTTTCTCCTTGTGGCAAATGATGAAAACTTCTGGAATTTCTAATATATACAATGCCGTTTTCCATAGAATCGTCTGAAAGTACAAATCTATCTGGATAATTAATTGCCTGTATCTGAATATAATTATTATCTAAAGCATGAGAATTATCTGTAATTAAATTATAATCTAACTGAATATAAAACTGTTCTAATAATCTGTTAAGATATTTAT
>CAMWHN010000058.1 GCA_947174085.1 uncultured Ruminococcus sp. | reverse complement strand
TAATAGTTATATTATATCAGAATTTTTCAAAAAAGGCAAGTGTTTCCTGAAAAAGCATTTCTTGAAAATTATCAATTTTATATATTTTATTTTTAGAATTTTGTGCAGATTGACAAATTTTAAGCAAAAAGCACAGTGATTATGCAATCACCGTGCCAAAATTTTATTATAATATAAAACAAATTAATCCAGAGCAACCCTCGTTAATCACTCGTTCCAAAGTTTCCTGTAATTTCATACGAGCTTCTACAGGCATTTTAAATAATTTATTATGCAAGCCTTCATTCACAAGCTCATGTAAAGACTTGCCAAAAATATTAGAACTCCAAATTTTCGTTGGATTTTCTTCAAAGCCCTGTAATAAATACATAATTAATTCTTCACTTTGTTTTTCTGACCCAACAATTGGACTAACTGTTGTATTAATGCCGGCACGCATCATGTGAATAGACGGTGCAGAGGCTCTTAAACGTACGCCATATTTACCGCCTTGCTTAATAATTTCGGGTTCTTCGAGACTTAATTCTTCCAGAGTAGGCATAACAATGCCATAACCAGTCGCTTCGACTTCTTTTAGAGCTGGTTCTAATCTGGCATAAGATTTTCTAACTTCGCATAATTCACGCAAAATTTCAAGCAAATTACTTTCATCACGAATATCTAATCCAGTTGCCTCACTTAAAATATTAAAAAATAATGTATGATGTAACGTGACAGCAATTGTCACAGAGCCATTGCCTAAATCAATTTCAGATGCATTCGCATGCATAACATACTGACAATCACAAATTGGCTTTGCTAATTTTGTCGCATCTTTGACAGTAATTAAATCTTGTGCAGATTGTCTGATAACAGAAAAAACTTCTTGTTTTACTGGGTGACCTTTTTCCAGCATAGAAATCCAGCTTGGCATAGCAAAATTAACTTCCCTGATGGGAAACGCATATAATAATGCTGTTAAAATTTTTTTAATATCTGATTCTTGCAACTGAATACAGCTAACTGGCAATACTGTTGTATGATAATTTTCCTGCATTTGTAAAGCTAAAGCTTTGGCTTCTTCTGATTCAGGATTAACGCAGTTTAATAACACAACAAATGGCTTGCCTAATTCTTGTAATTCATGAATTACACGTTCTTCACATTCGGCATATTCTTCTCTGGGAATATCTGAAATACTGCCATCTGTTGTGACAACTAATCCGATAGTTGCATGTTCTGTAATCACTTTTTGTGTACCGATTTCAGCAGCCATATTAAACGGAATTTCTTCATCAAACCAAGGTGTCATAACCATGCGAGGCATTTCATTTTCAATATATCCTAGAGAGCTAGGCACAATATAGCCCACACAGTCAATCATTCTGGTTCTAAATTTTGCACCGTCTTCTAAACATACTGACACAGCTTCTTCTGGAATAAATTTAGGCTCTGTTGTCATAATCGTCTTTCCGGCAGCAGATTGGGGCAATTCATCAACAGCACGTTCTTTTTTGTAATCACTTTCAATATTAGGAATGACAAGCGTTTCCATAAATCGCTTAATCAGCGTAGATTTACCTGTACGCACAGGACCTACGACACCAATATAAATATCCCCTCCGGTACGTTGGGCAATATCATTATAAATATCTTTCATGAATTATAACCTCTCTGGTTTGATTTATTAATTTGTAATCGGAATCAGCAACATGCTATTTTCAGACAAATATTCCTGCGTTAATTCATTTTCTTCCATAATCGCTTCTACACTTGTATGACAGCGTTTTGCAATCTCCCAAATACTTTCCTGCGCCCTGCCGAAATATAATTTTAACGCAAAATTTTTATCATGTTCTGTATCTTCCTGAATTTCAATATCAGATAAAACTTCGGTTTCCGTACAATGTGTCACAGTCCCTTCCATGCGCAATTCTGTTTTTAATATAACTTCAGAAGACCCAGACAGCGTATAAGAACAATTTTCAGCAAAAGCTCTTACTTGTAACATATCCTGTGCGCCTAATCCCTGTACTGTGAATTTATGTTCAAAAGATTCTTCTTTTTCTAATAATTTAGGCATACCAGTATTTTCTTTCACAAGCACAAAACAGCTTAACATGCCATTAATACAAATTTCCGCATTTTCAATACTAGTTGTCAGATTTTTAATTTCACACCAAGCATCATAGACACAGTCTAATTCACCGTCTGTGCAATTTAATTTCGTATTACATACTAGCATTTCGGAAAAATTTACAGGCGTACTGCTGGTAATTAATTTCGTTTTTTTAATCAAACAAGGGTGTTCCGTTGAAAATGCATCACAAACAAGTGATTCTGTTGCGATTCTTAGTGCTACACAAGATAATCTTAATTCTGCCTCACAGCGCAATATTCTAATATCGCCATTTTCGTCAGTAACAGGCTTTAAATCACAGGACGCAACAGAGCATAATACTTGACAAGTATCTTGTTCTTCTACGCCGTCTAATTCAATCATCTGGCTATACGGAATACGAAAACTCATAGATTCCAAGCTACTATCGCCGTCTTTTTCGCAGGCATATAAAATCTGAATTTGTAAATTTCCCTGTGCCAATAAATTTCCGGAAACAAGTTTATGACTTTGTTCTACAGGCTGTGCTTCACAGCGCACAACATGTAATAAAGCCGGTTTAGAATTGCCAAGTTCTAATTCTTCCGCCAGTACAATATGATTCATGCTGTTAATTCTTTTTGCCTGATATTGCAAAGGCTTTTTCTGTAACTGCATATTTTTCCCGAATACATCGCATAAAGCTTCCTGTTGCTTTACAGCAATACTCTTGATACAAATCGTAATTGCGCCACGCACGTCTAATCTTCTTCTGCTAACTGCACGGCAGTTTACATAATCCGTGACTGGTAAAATTTCTGTCATAATATTTTCGCCTGCGGGTAATTCTGCCGTTCGTGAAAAATGCAGATTCTGTGTCACACACTGTAACACATGGCTATTTTCACTGCAATATAAAATTCTGATTTCCGCAAGCAATTCATAAGACAATCTGTTTTCGCTTACAGATTCATTGACAATACTCGGCTTAATAAAGCATTTAATTAATTTACACACGTCCGGATAATAATCAGGCAATACATAATCTAATTCAACACCTTGTTCTTGCGTAGTACTTCCAGCAGTTTCACTGGCTGAAATAACAGCTTTATTCATTCGTAATTCCATGAAATCCAAAAACCTCCTTTGACTTCACTAGTAATAAATTCTATGCAAAGACTGTCCCAAGTATGCCAAAAAACAAAACCTCTGCTGTTTTTCAACACCAGAGGGCTAATATTTATCTCTATTCATCTTTATTTCTAGTTAATCTCTCGATAGCATTAGAATTTAATTTTGCAGTTAATTTCAATCTATCTAGTTCCTGTTTTAAATTACTCTTATCTTCATTTTTTAAAATTTCTAATTCTGCTTGACAGCGACTTAATTTTAAAATATTTTTCACTTGTGTTTCTTTTAATTTTATAAGCTCGGCTTGCATTTCCTGTATTTGCCGGCTTAATAAACTATTTTGCAATTCTAATATTTTAATTCGTTTTGCAAGTTTTTCGTTCATTATATTTTGTTCCTGACTGAATTTTTCAAAATCTTGCATAGATTCATATGTTTTTGTCTCCAATTGCTCCACCTACTTTTATAAAATTCCGAAATTCTTCCGATTATGATTTAGCATAGTCTGCAAAGTCTCTCGTAACGAAAATTCTGGTTGCCAACCTGTATCTGATTTTAATTTATTAATATCTGCTTGCATGACAGCAATATCAGCCGGACGCATACGAGCCGGATTTTTTTCTATAATAATAGACTCCCGACTTAATTCTAATAAGATATCTAATAATTCTTGAATTGCAACAGCATGTCCACTACCGACATTATAAATTTCTCCTGCACAGCCTTTTTGCATTAATAATATATATGCTCTGACAATATCACGCACATCTGAAAAATCTCTTTTCGCATTTAAATTCCCGACTTGCATCACAGGCGGTCTGAAACCTGCTTCAATTTCAGCAATTTGCAAAGCAAAATCAGACGCTACAAAATCCGGTGATTGTCCTACACCAATATGATTAAATGCCCGAACCATGACAATCCCCATGCCATAAGCTTTGGCATAAATACTGCCAATCATATTTTGACAAGCTTTTGTAACTGCATAAATATTCGCTGGATTTAAATTTTCCTGTTCATTCACAGGACAGGCATTTTCACGCAAATAGCCATATTCTTCGCTAGAGCCAATTAATAAAATTCTGGGATAATAATTTTCAATACTTCTGACTGCTTCGAGTAAATGCAGAACACCTTTAATATTTACATCAATTGTCAATTCTGGATTTTTCCAAGAAACCGCAACAGAACTTTGTCCTGCCAGATGATAAATTTGCTTTGGTTTATAAATTTCTAATAAATTTTTAATTTCACGCTGATAATTAATATCTAAATCTAATACTTCACAGCTTTGTATCGTTACATGTTCTTTTGGCAATTTACATGCACCAACATGTAAGCCATTTTTTAACAGTTCCTGTACTAAATATTTTCCTACGAATCCCCCTGCACCAGTTACCAATGCGTCCAAATTAAACACCTCGCTTTTTAAATATTTTTTAAAACCTGATAAATTTGATGCATAATTTTTTTGCTGTCATATACTTCATAAACACGTTTTTTTGCATTTTCGCCGTAAATTTTTCTTAATTCAGGTGAATCTGCTAATTTCTGAATTGCATTTGCAAGCTCTTGAATATTCTTAGGCTGAACGGTTAAGCCAGTTTCTTCATGAATACTCACGAATGGCACACCCGTTGGCAGACTGGTATTAATAACTGGCTTGCCATAAATCATAGCTTCTTGTTGTACAATACCAAACGCTTCTGAATTTTCCACAGACGGCAGAATAAAAATATCACAATCGGCAAAAGCAGATTTTAAATCATAATCCGACAAATTCCCCAGAAAATGCACAGCCAAATTTTTTGCTAAATTTTTCAAATCCGGCTCTAATACGCCCGTTCCGCATAAAAATAATTCACAGTTTTTAGTATTCTGAAATGCTTTAATTAAAATATCTACACCCTTATAATAAACTAATCTGCCAACAAATAATAATTTAATATTATTTTTATTTTTTAATTTTTCTGTCAAAATTTGTCTGATAGTAATATTACAATAATTTTCAATTTCCACGGGATAGGGAATAATTTTGCATTTTTCTCGAAATTCCGGCAAGAATTTAGAACTATTAATATGCCCCTGTGTAGCAGTAATAATTAAATCAGCTCGTTGCAAGAATTTTTTTAAAATCGGCTGATATAATTTTAATAATTTTTTTTGCTTAATCACATCACTATGCCATGAAATCACAACACGGCTGTTACATCTTGACAATAAGCAAGCCAAATCTCCTAACGGAAAAGGCATATGAAATTCAATCACATCAGCCCATTTTGCTAATTTTAAAAATTTTCTAAAAAAATCCACTGATACAGGACAGGAACAACAAATACCAAAACTACTGCAACGAATGATTTCAATATGATTCATTTTTTCAACTTGTCCTTTTCCTTGTTCCTGACAAACTAAAACTTTTAATTCTATATCCGGATATTTAGACAAATATTTTGCTCTTTGAGCTATTACAGTTTCAATGCCTCCAATATGAGGAGGATAAAATTTATTTACTTCTAAAACATGCAAGCTCATAAACTACCCTCCGGCAAAATTTCCTGATAAACTTGATATAATAATTTTGCGCTTCTTTCCCAAGAAAATAACTTTGCTCTTGCAAGACCCTGTATTTTTAATTTTTCTCTTAGATTTTTATTTACAAATAATTCATGCAAGCCCTTTGCAATAGAATTTATATTTTCTGGATTTACTATCACAGCATTTTTTCCTGTTACTTCCGGCAAAGAAGCCACACCCGAAACTAAAACCGGTGTGCCACATGCCATAGCCTCTAGCGGTGGCATTCCAAAGCCTTCATAAATAGACGGAAATACAAACCCTAATGCACCGCTTATCACAGCACATAAATCATTATCATCAATATATTGCGTAAAAATAATATCATCCTGCAAATTTAATTCTTGTATTTTTTTTAGAATCCCATCATAGAGCCAACCTTTACTACCAGCAAGCACTAATTTTGCTGGATTTTCATGTGATTTTACAAATAATGCATATGCCTGAATTAAACGCTCTAAATTTTTTCTAGGCTCTATTGTTCCCAAATACAAAAAATAATCTTGTGTAATTTCATATTTTTGGCAAACAGCTTGTATTAATCTTGTGTCAGCAACCGGATAAAATTTTTCACAATCTACACCACAGGGAACAACTCTGATTTTATCCTGAAATTCAGGATAATATTTTATAATTTCAGATTTAGAAAACTCCGAATCTGTGACAATTCTATCTGCTCTTTGCATAGACTTCACAAGACCTAAATCTAACATATGCCTTGTTCTACTGCGAACCGTTTCCGGAAACGCTTTATAAACCATATCATGCACAGTGACAACCGTTTTACCAGAAACACCATAAGGCACAATATAATTAAAAAAATGCGTAAGAGAATTATTTTTTCCAAAAAACCAATCATAATGAATTGGCAAGAAACTAGATAATATTCTATAACCGTAAGCTGAAAAAAAAGCATGTTTTGCTGTCATATTTTTAGTCAAATAATAATTAATTTCTTGTTTAGATGTTTCTAAATTTTTTATCGCAAAATAATTCAATACAAAATCATGTTCCGGATATAATTTTGCAAAAGCCTTTATTTGTCCCGCCTCACAATAGCCGATACCTGTTTTTTTGTTTAATAAAGGCAATGCATCAAATGCAATTCTCACAGATTTTCAATCCTGATTTCTTTTTGTACTAATTCTAAATCATGTTTTACCATGCGTTGTACTAATTCAGCAAAATTAATTTCACGTTTCCAGTTTAAATTTTTCTCTGCTTTTTCGGGATTTCCAAGCAAAATATCAACTTCAGCCGGTCTGAAAAATTTCTGATTAATTTTTACAATAATCTTACCTGATTCTTTATCTTTGCCGACTTCATCAACACCAGAACCCTCCCAGATAATATTAATATCTACAGTTTTAAAAGCCTGTTCTACAAATTCTCTGACAGTTCTAGTCTCATTCGTCGCAATTACATAATCATCAGGTTTATCTTGCTGTAACATCAGCCACATAGCTTTGACATAGTCTTTAGAATGTCCCCAATCACGCTTAGAATCCAAATTACCTAATTCTACAAAATCCTGTACACCTAATTTAATACTTGCTACAGCATGAGAGATTTTTCTAGTCACAAATTCAAGTCCTCTGCGTTCTGATTCATGATTAAATAAAATACCAGAACAAGCAAACATGCCATAACTTTCCCGATAATTTTTAGTAATCCAATGTCCATAGAGTTTCGCTACACCATACGGGCTACGAGGATAAAAAGGCGTTTTTTCAGTTTGGGGCATTTCCTGTACAAGACCGAACATTTCCGAAGTAGACGCTTGATAAAATTTTGCTTCTGGTTTGACAGTACGAATGGCTTCCAGCATATTCGTCACACCAAGTGCGTCAATTTCAGCCGTTCCCAAAGGTGTATCCCAACTTGTCGCAACAAAAGACTGTGCCGCAAGATTATATACTTCATCTGCCTGAGAAATTCGCATAGCAGAAATCAAAGAAATCACATCTGTCATATCTGCATAAATTAATTTAATTTTATCTTTTAAATGCGCAATATTGCCATAATCTACAGTTGCCTTTCTTCTCCAAATCCCGTAAACTTCATAGCCCTTTTCTAGTAATAATTCTGCCAGATAAGAACCATCTTGCCCAGTAATTCCAGTAATTAATGCATGTTTCATAAAACTAAAATCTCCTTTTATTATAATAAATCAAATTTTTCTTGCTTTCTGATTTCAGCAAGAACTTTTTTAATATCTTGTGTACTTTTTTTATCACAAATTAATAACGCATCAGGTGTATCAACAATAACTAAATCATGCAACCCAAGTAAAGCAATTGTTTTATTATTTTTATTATCAGCAGAAACAGTACAATTTCTAGTATCAACACTAATCACATCACCGTCAAATAAATTGCCGTTACTATCCGTTGCATTCACACGCTCTAATGCAAGCCAGTTGCCAACATCGTCCCAACCGAAACTTGACGGAATTGTATAAATATTTTCTGCTTTTTCCATAATGCCAAAATCGATAGATTCAGCCGGCAAATTTGAAAAATTTTGATTTAATATTTTTTCAAAATTTTCAGTTGCATAAGCATTTACAATTGGCTGTAAACCAGTATATAAATCCGGCATATATTTTTTTATATTATTTAAAATACTAGATGCTTTCCAGATAAACATGCCACTATTCCAAAGATATTCCCGTGAACGCAAATATTTTTTGGCTGTTTCTAAATCTGGTTTTTCAACAAAGCATTCTACACCGTAAACACCATCTTGGCTACTGCCACGCAAATATTTAATATAGCCATAGCCTGTTTCTGGATAAGTCGGCATAATTCCCAAAGTAATTAAATTTTCGCCCTCTGATGCAAATTTAACAGCTTTTTTCAGCGTATTGATATAAATTTCTTCTGCATGAATCAAATGGTCAGAAGGCAAAACAAGCATAATAGCATCTTGATATTTTTTCTGAATAATCGCCCCTGCTAATGCAATACAAGGCGCAGTATTTCTTGGACAAGGTTCAGCGATAATATTTTCTTTTGGCAAGTCTGGGAGCTGTTTTTCTACTAAATGCAAATATTCTTGATTTGTGATAATATAAATATCTTGTTTTTCTACAAGATTTTCTAAACGCTTCACTGTTTTTTGAATCATTGTCTCACCGTCAGACGTCAGAGACAAAAATTGCTTTGGATAACTAACACGACTTTTTGGCCAGAAGCGTTCTCCTTTTCCGCCAGCCATAATCACAGCAGTTAATTTCATATGTTTTTCTCCTTTTTGTTCTGTTTGTTCTGTTTATTCTGTATAGATAACAGCTCTTCATTTGTTTTCTGTGTCGGAAAGAGCATTATCTTAATTGTCATTAATATAATTTGGATATCCCGAAATAACGAATAATTTTCAATATACATTAAATCCATTTTTAATTTATCATAAGGCGAAGTATCATAAACGCCTGTTACTTGGGCATAGCCTGTTAATCCGGCTTTTACTTGCAATCTGAATTTAAATTCTGGAAATCGCTTTTCATATTCTTGGCATAATTCCGGTCGTTCGGGTCTAGGCCCTACAACAGACATATCTCCTTTGAGAATATTAAATAACTGTGGCAATTCGTCAAGTCTGCATTTTCTTAAAAATTTCCCAACAGGTGTAATTCTGGTATCATGATTTTCAGCAAGCTGAATGCCATGTAATTCTGCATCAGGAATCATACTTCTGAATTTATATAACATAAATTCTTTGCCGTTCTGTGTCAAACGTCTTTGTCGATATAAAACAGCTCCGCCGTCACAAAGCTTGACTGCAATTGCACAAATTAGCATAATTGGCAAAGCCGGAATGAAAGCTAATACACAAAAGACGAAATCAAAAATTCTTTTTAATAATTTCTGTTCAAACGTCAAGCCGTAATTTCTGCATAATAATAACGGCGTGTCAAATAATCTTAAATCTTCTGCACCTCTTAGAATAATATCTGAAATTTCCGGCACAATATACGCTCGTAATTGCCTGTCAAAACAGAATTTTACTAAATCATTTCTTAATTTTTCAGGCAGGTCGCATATAATTACCCCGTCATATTGCAGAATTTTTAATTTCATTTCTTCGTAATCTGTTTTAGCACTCACAGATTCACAAATCATATATTTATCTACACGATAACTCATTTTCATGACTAATCCTACCGCTGACGCACTTCCATAGATAATTATTAATTTTCTAGGCGGGTACAACGCAAAATATAATTTATGTGTAAAAAACGTCCAGCAACACAATACAATAAATTCTGATACTGTTAATTTCAACATGGGAGCGATTTCTGCAAAATGTCTTAAAATTACACTAATTTGCAAATATGTGACTAAATTTCCTCCGCAGACAGATAAAATCTGCGATAATAAAGCGTCAGTTCTTCGTAAATAACCAACTTTAAAAGCGCTATAT
>CAMWHN010000057.1 GCA_947174085.1 uncultured Ruminococcus sp. | reverse complement strand
TCATATCTTTATTTTATCATAGTATTTATTGTCTGTCAAGTTGATTCACTATAACTTTTTGTCAACAGCTTAAAACTTACAGACTTATATTTTAATTTTTAGAATATTTATTTAAATTTGTAAGAATCTGAGAGTCATCAAGATTCATTTTTTCTTCTACAGGCAATTGCTCTGCTAAATTTGTCACAGGATTAAAATGAATTAATTTTAATTCTTCAAAAATATCTAATGCAATCCGCAATTTACAATAATTAATATTTTTGCTTACCATGAATGGCAAAATTTCTTCTACTGTAACAGGTCTGTGATCCATTGTATGATAGACAATTTCTAGCTCTTGTCTTGTTGGACACATGGCTTGATAATATGCTTTTGGCAATTCTTCGCTTCGGCAATATTTGTCATAAACCTGTATCGCATTTAAAATTTTCATTTGTTGCACACCTGCCGGACGAATTTCTTGTACATAGAGTGTTACAGATGTTCTGCCATTATAGCAATTGACATTTAAGCGTGTCAGCATATGATAATAATGCCCTGCAATAATACCTGTCTGTTCTGGTGTTTTGCCAAATAACATAGCAATATAATTTTTCCCTTGGAGCTGAATTGTCATTCTAGTATGTAAGCCATTCGTAGTGGGACGAATTTCTGACACTCGGACATGTTCGGCTAAAAATATCGGCTCTGGATTTTCCGCACCGAATGGCGCAAGTTGTTTTAAACTTTCTACAGATTCTGGTGTTATCATATTAGGCTGTAATGCACATGCAACCTGCACTTCCATAAATGGCATATCTGGATATTGTTCTTTTGTATATTCTGCTAGTTTTTTCTTAAATGCCAAAATATTTTCTTCTTTGAGTGTGAATCCTCCTGCTGACGGGTGTCCGCCGAATTTTTCCAGTAAATCCGCACAAGCAGTTAAAGCTTTAAACACATGAAACGTTCCGAAACTTCTAACAGAACCATGTCCAAAGCCATTTTGTACTGTCATCACAAAGCAAGGCTTTCCAAATCTTTCCTGCATTCTTGATGCAACAATACCAATTACACCAGCATGCCAATCTTTTGCAATAAATAATAATACTCTTTCATGTAATAATTCTGGTTGTTCTATTATTTGCTGTTCAATAGCTTTTACAATTTCAGCTTCACAGTCTTTGCGACTAGAATTAATCCGATTTAATTTTTCTGCAAGTTGTTTTGCAGTTTCTGGATTTTCTTCTAGTAATAATTCTACTGCAAGCTTTGGAGAGTCTAATCTTCCGGCAGCGTTAATTCTTGGCGCAATTGTATACGCAATATTACTAGCATCTAAGGGCTTATTTGCCAAACCGCTGACTTCTCGTAATGCAATTAATCCAACTCTTTCTGTATTTTCTAAATATTCCAATCCTCGCCGTACTAAAAATCTATTTTCACCAGTCAGTGCAACAATATCAGCAATAGTTGCAATTGCGGCTAAATCTCCGAATTGTTCCATTGCAATTTGTAAATCACCATCATTCATAGCAGCAACTAATAACAATGCAATACCTGCTCCGCAATATAATCTAAACGGTGAAATATTATCCATTCTATGAGCGTCTACAATTGCGAGTGCTTGTGGTAATTCTTCACTTGGCTGATGATGGTCTGTAATAATCAGCTCCATGCCTAATTCCTGAATTAATTTTGCTTCTTGAATCGCTGAAATACCATTATCTACAGTAACAATCATTTGTACACCGTCTGCATGCATTTCCTGAACAGCATTTTTATTTAAGCCATATCCTTCACTTCGTTCTGGGATTCTCCAAACGACATTTGCACCAATTTCTGACAAGAACGAATATAATATTACAGTTGACATTACGCCGTCACAATCATAATCACCATAGACACAAATTTTTTTATCTTCTTCGATTGCTTGAATTATTAACTCTCCTGCTTTTTTCATATCACAAATCAAAAACGGGTCGCTTAGCTCCCGACAGTTCAAAACAGCAGATGCTTGTTCTAAATTCAAATAACCTTGTGATACCAGCACTTTACAACATAATTCTGACAAATCACTTCCGGATTTTAATTCTGCAACACTGTTAATATCCGGCTCATGAATATTCCATTTTTTCAAAAATAATCCCCCTCAGACAAGAAATTTATTTTTTCATTATAGCACTTTTTCTAGCAAAATGCAAGCTTTTTGCTTATAAAATTTATTTTTCAAAATTTTTTTATTTTTTTTTAAAAAACGCTTGACAAACGCTTTGAAATATGCTATAATATAGAAGCTGATTCAAGTGAGAAATATTTGGAGAGGTGTCCGAGCGGTTTAAGGAGCCAGTCTTGAAAACTGGTGATACGGCGACGTACCGTGGGTTCGAATCCCACCCTCTCCGCTGTTATATTTATTTTTATTCATGCATTTGCGGAAGTACCCAAGTGGTGAAGGGGCTCCCCTGCTAAGGGAGTAGGTCGTGTAAGAAGCGGCGCAAGGGTTCAAATCCCTTCTTCCGCGCTGTGTTTCTGTATCAAAAGAATAACAGATCAAGAAAGACCGGTGAATCGGTCTTTTTTGTTGTCTAAATGCACTGAATTTTTTACTGAAACCGTAAATAGTTCTTAATAATATAAAAGCGAGAGAAATCATCTGAAAAAATTTTACAGAAGTCTCCCGCAATTTTTTTAAAGTCTACAGTATTTATCAAACCATTCATCATATGATCGGAGTAACGTCTGATATTTATTTCAAAATATCTTTCAGTGTCTCTATCATTTTTTCTATATTGATAGGCTTTGCCACATACCCATTCATGCCGGCATCTATAGCCTCCTGCCGATCCTCTTCAAAAGCATTGGCAGTCATCGCCACAATAGGAATCTTGGCTTTAACGAGGTCATCTAACGCCCGAATGGCTCTTGTAGCCTGATAACCATTCATAATAGGCATCTGAATATCCATTAGAATCAGGTCATAGGTATCTGCGGACTTCTCCTTCACCATCTCTACAGCTACAGTTCCATCGTCAGCCGTATCAATGATGAATCCGATATTCTCCAGAATAGCCTGAGCAATCTCCTGATTCAGCTCATTATCCTCTACCAATAGGATTTTTTTGCCATCGAATCGTATTTCCGGTGTGTCTGTTTCCTCTGAACTTTCTTGATCCATATAAGGCGCAGCCAAAACTCCTCGCAGTTCAGAGAAGAAGATCGGCTTGGAGCAAAATGCCGTAACGCCAGCCTCCTTAGCCTCCTCCTCAATATCTGCCCAGTCATAGGCAGTAAGTATGATAATTGGTGTCATATCTCCGATTACTTTGCGAATCCGGCGAACAAGTTCAATTCCGTTCATATCTGGCATTAGCCAATCAATGATATATACACTGTAAGGTTCGTCTTGATCCAGTGCAAACTCTATACGGATAAGAGCCTCTTTTCCCAAAGTAGTCCAATCTGGATGCATACCAATGTTGGAAAGCATTTTGCTGACACTGACACAAGTGTTTACATCATCATCTACCACCAATGCTCTAAGATCCACTAGTTGATCCAGCCGTTGGGACTTCACAGGAATGTTGGCAACTCGGAAACGAAATGTTACGGTAAATTCTGACCCCTTTTTTTCTTCGCTGTCAACCGTGATAGTACCGCCCATCATGTCTACGATGTTTTTGGTAATGGCAAGACCGAGACCAGTTCCCTGAATGCCACTTACAGTAGCGGTCTGTTCCCGCTCAAACGGTTCAAAAACATGTTTCAGAAATTCCGGACTCATGCCAATGCCAGTATCCTTGATCCGAAACTCATACGAAGCATAGTCTCCCTGTGCTTCTGAGGTCTGAATGACACGAAAGCTGACCATACCGCCGGGCTTTGTGTATTTCATAGCATTACTTAGAATATTCAAAAGCACCTGATTTAGACGAAGCTTATCGCAGATAATCGTTTCGTTTACTACATCTAAAGTATCTATGTAAAATTCCAGCTGTTTTGCTTTCACATCGGCCTGAACGATTGTCTTAAGATCATGCATAATATCCGGAAGACTGACTTCATTTTCTTCGATCTTGACCTTTCCGCTTTCGATTCGGCTCATATCCAACACATCGTTGATCAGACTTAACAGATGATTGCTAGAAGTTAGGATCTTACTTAGATAGTCCTGTACCTGTGCTTTATTGTCGATATGAGTCACTGCCAATGATGTAAATCCAATAATAGCGTTCATGGGTGTACGGATATCATGAGACATATTGTTAAGAAAGGTAGTCTTGGCATTATTGGCATACTGAGCCTGAGCTAGTGCCTCCGCCAGAACTTCTTTCTGCTCCTGCTCTCTGCGGATCATCTCGTCAATATTTCGAAATCCCGCAAGGATAAAGCTGTTTTGCTCAAGAGCGTTTTCTCCTACTTTCACATAAGTATATTGAAAATGATGGTTTTCTCCGTCCGCTTGTATACGATAGCTTCCCGTATATTCCCCGTTTGTCTCCAACTGCTCCTTGACTTTGTCTAGGGAAAGGGTTTCGGTGAGATACTGCCGATCCTCCGGATGAACACGATCATGGATATACTGCTCCAGAATTGGAGCATAGGGATGTTCTTCCACGGAATCCTTTTTCAGTCCTTTTGTCACATAACCTTCCAATTTTATAATTCTGGCAGTACCCTTTTCCTCATTGATGGCAAAAACATTTGTATAGTCATGGCTCAGTGCTTCCACAATAGCAAGTTGTTCACCCATCTCCTTGTTGGATTGCTCTGTAGCGTTGAGAAGCTTCTTACTCCACCGTCCTTTCAGATAGAGTATCAGGACAATGCAGACAACCAGAACAGCAATAAAGGCAACCATAAGCATTATCTTTGGATTGGCTTGTAAATATTGCAGGAAACTCATATCCTCGATAGTATAAGTGGTATATTTTGAAACAAATTGATTCAGCATATCACTAGGCATCTGCTGAATACACTTATTCAGTATCGTTATCAGCTCATGATCCGTGCTGTCACGGACATACATGCGAAAATCCACATTCATATTATTCGCAATGCTGTAATACAAAGAATTGGTTGTATCATTATTTACAAACAGTTGCGCTGCATAAGCATACACATATGCGGCATCTACTTCCCGATCTAAGACAGCCTGCATAGCAGCCTCTCTGGTTGGATAACTCAAAAATTCAATATCTCCGTAAAGCTCCTGAACAATGAGAGCTTTACTCTGAGAATCAGATACTGCAACTGTTTTGATATTTCCGACAAAATCCTCTCGGATTACCCTTGCCACTCCTGTTGTCATATAGGTGTCCGTATTGAATCCATGATAAGTAGCTCCCTCCATAGTGGAAATTGAGCTGAGCCTGTCAATAACAACATCTACACTGTTAGTGCTTGCTATATTGTAATAGTCCTCCCTGTCCTTTGGAATCACGACTTCATAAGGCAATCCGGCAAGTTCCATGACATAGGCAAAATAATCTGGAAGAATGCCCTTTAATTCTCCATTCTCCACATAGGAATAGGGAACTCTGTCACCGAGGGCGGTAACAGTGATTGTCTTCTCTCCTGAGATGATTTCACGAATATATTCCTTTTCACGCTCTGTAAAGGTCAGTTCAGAGGAATAGACTGGACCATAGTACCGGTAAAACAATACATTTTTCCAGTCACCTTCATTCAGCTCCATCTGTTCAATCGCATAATTAATTTCATTGAGTAGCTCTACATTGTCTTTTCTGACAATCGCATAGAAATTATCTTCCTCAATGATATCTAATGTTTTTTCATTTTCCGCCTTTCTCAAATCACTGGAAAGGATTGCATCGACCTCACCGTCCTGCAAAGCGGCAGTAAGGACATCTGAATCATTGTATTCTTTTATCAGGTAGGAAAAACCTTTTTCCTCGGCAAACTCTACCAGACTCTGATTCTGACTGCTTCCCGTCAGCTGCCCCACTACCATTCCGTCATAGGTTTTGTAATCGCTAGTATGCTGCTGTGTATTATCGAGTCGAATCGAGAGAATAGTATTGTTTCTGCCGATGGGATAAGAAAAAGCGAAACTTTCCTCACGCTCTGAGGTTTTTCTGGCGGAAGTCACTACATCGATCTCGCCGTTTTCCAGCATGTTGAGCATTTCGTTCCATGATTTGTCATAGCCTGTGTATTGGAAATTTAAATGGGAATATTCAGAAACTAGGTTGAGAAACTCGATGCCATAACCAGTCAAACTACCACTTTCATCTTTCATGTGATAACCATCAAAACAAAAGATGCCGGCTTTCACCGTCTGATTATTAGACTGTTCAGTGGCTGATGCTGTTATAAAGTTAGATATAATGAAGATTAAGCATGTCATAAATGCAGTAATCATTTTTATGTATACTTTGTTTTTAGCTTGCATTGTTCTTACCTCACTTTTTTATGAAATTTTATTCTTATTTCTAAGTTTTTATAGAATTGTTTTAGCTGTTAAAAGCCCCTAATCTATTCTATTCTTCTTTCTTTATATTTGCACCTGTCATCATCGCTTGATTTCCGCATAAGCTGTGAATTTTCAAAGATATATTCTAATGTCTGTGTTTTTCTCATTATAACATGAAAGCTTTTCTTTGTCAAGTTGTAGTAACGGTTTCATCAGACCATACATATGAAAATTCATTCCTATCACTTGTTGAAGCATATTGTATGATTGTATTCCATTTTCATACGGCAGACATTCTCACAATAAGTCTATATAGTGATTTGACCACATCTCCATATATTCCCAATCATCTATATTTGATAATGCACGGCTAAACACTATCAGTATTATTACAAAGAATCCCCCCACCCATAGAGGTGGGGGAGGGTTCAATTAATTACGTTTTTTCTTAGCAATCTCGGCAAGAGCTTCTTTTCTTGATAAATTAATTCTGCCCTGTCTATCAATTTCAAGAACTTTTACAACAATTTCATCACCAATCTGGACAACATCTTCTACATTTTCTACACGATGTTTATCTAATTGCGAAATATGCACAAGTCCATCTTTACCAGGGGCAATTTCAACAAATGCACCAAACGGCATGATACGAACAACTTTGCCTTTATAAATTGCACCTATTTCAGGGTCATTTGCAATGGTTTCTATAATTTGAACGGCTTTTTTTGTATTTTCCAAATCTAAACCGCTGATAAATACATTACCTTCTTCGTTAATATCAATTTTCACATCACATTCAGAACAAATTTTCTGAATTACTTTGCCACCCTGTCCAATTACTTCACGGATTTTATCTACAGGAACTTTCGTTTGTAACATTTTTGGTGCATAAGTTCCCACTTCTGCACGAGGTTCAGGAATCGCTTTTAGCATAATTTCATCTAAAATATATAATCTTGCTTTTCTGGTTTTTTCAAATGCCTGTTCAATAATTGCCGGTGTTAAACCATCAACTTTAATATCTACCTGAATTGCAGTAATGCCTTTATGTGTGCCACCAACTTTGAAATCCATATCGCCAAAGAAATCCTCTAAGCCCTGAATATCAACCATAGTCATGAAATTATCACTATCAGGAAGTGTAATTAATCCACAAGAAATTCCGGCAACAGGAGCTTTAATTGGCACACCAGCGTCCATTAATGCCAGTGTAGAACCACAGATAGAACCCTGTGACGTAGAACCGTTAGAACTTAATACTTCGGATACCATACGAATTGCATATGGAAATTCTTCTACACTTGGCAAAACCGGAACAAGAGCCTTTTCCGCTAATGCGCCGTGACCGATTTCACGTCTCCCGGGACCTCTGGAAGGCTTTGTTTCACCAACGGAATATGACGGAAAATTATACTGATGCATATAACGCTTAGAAGTTTCTTCATCAAGACCATCAATTTTCTGTGCATCACTAACAGGCCCTAATGTTGCAATTGTCATAACTTGTGTCTGTCCTCTTGTGAACAAACCTGAACCATGCACTCTTGGCAGTAATCCTACTTCAGCAGATAAAGGACGAATTTCGTCAATGCCTCTGCCGTCAACACGCTTGCCGTTATATAACCAATTACGAACAATTTTTTTCTGAAGCTTATATAAACATTCATCAAGTTTGGCAACAGCAGTTTCGCCATACTGTTCGCTGTACTGTTCGTCAAACTGTTCATGTACTTCGTCAATAATAGGCTTCATTCTTGCATCACGAATATTTTTATCATTTGTATCAAGAGCGAATTTTACTTTTTCGCCGACAAGATTCTCTACAGCGTCAAACATTTCGTGCGGAATTTCTTGAGATTCAAATTCAAATTTCGGTTTGCCAATTTGTGACTGAATATCAGAAATAAATGCAACCATTTTTTTAATTTCTTCATGTCCAGTTAAAATTGCATGAAGCATTGTTTTTTCATCAACTTCATTTGCGCCTGCTTCAATCATGACAATTTTTTCAGCACTGCCGGCAACAGTTAAATTTAACTCGTTATATTCTCTTTGTTCTTTGGTTGGATTTAAAACAATTTCGCCGTCTACTAATCCAACGCTAATACCTGCAATAGGTCCATTCCATGGAATATCAGAAATAGAAATCGCAATAGATGTCGCAATCATTCCGGCAATTTCTGGGGAACAATCAGGGTCAACTGCAAGTACTGTCATGACAACAGATACATCATTGCGCATATCTTTTGGGAATAACGGTCTAATTGGTCTGTCTACCATACGAGATGTTAAAATTGCCTTATCAGACGGCTTACCCTCACGTTTCGTAAAAGAACCAGGGATTTTACCAACAGAATATAATCTTTCTTCATAGTCAACAGACAATGGGAAGAAATCTACACCCTCTCTTGGCTTTGCACTTGCTGTCACATTTGCCATTACAACCGTTTCGCCATAGCGTACCCAACAAGAACCGTTAGATAATTCACAGGTTTTACCTGTTTCTACAACAAGAGGTCTGCCAGCATATGTCGTTTCAAAAGTTCTATAATTTTCAAACATAAAAATTTTCCTCGCTTTTTCAGCATATTTTTTGTGTCTGACAGCGTTTTTAGCCCAAAACCCTGTTCCTGTGTAATCATAAACACAGGAACACGGTCAAACGCTAAGTAACCGCTGTCAAGACAGTAATTTATTAAAAATTACGGTTCATTTCAAAAAAACGCATAGAAAGGCAGAAAGATTACTCCTCTGCCCTCCCTATGTGTTTTTTACTTACGAATACCAAGTTTTGCAATAATTGCACGGTATCTCTCAATGTCTTTCTTCTTGAGATAAGCTAACAGATTTCTTCTGCGACCAATCATTTTCAACATGCCTCTTCTGGAATGATGGTCATTCTTGTGAACTTTCAAATGCTCTGTCAGGTCGTTAATACGGCGTGTCAAAATAGCAATCTGAACTTCTGGAGAACCTGTATCCGTCGCATGATTACGATTTTCCTCGATAACAGAAGTTTTTTCTTCTTTACGCAACATAAATTTCACCTCTTTAAAAATAATATCTTGTCCGCAACATAGAAAAAGGCAGGTAAAAATCTCTTACAGAGCGTAACCCTTAATCCAAGTACACGGTACAGTGCTTATTATAACATATTTTTTTTGATTTGTAAAGCTTTTTTTTAAAATTTTTTCAAAAAATTTTTTCATTTGACTTTTTTGTTAGAATTTGCCAGAATATAAATAAAATATTCCGAAGCTATTAAAATTTAAAATTTGTCATTAGTTTATTTACGCATTCTGGCTGTAATTATTATATTGGAAATTTAATTAAAAATGATTGACTTTTTTTTGATAATATGTTAAAATAGAACTAATCATTTAATAGTTATATTATGGAGGTATTTTTTATGCAAAAAATTTTGATTGTTTATTATTCTCGAAAAGGCGAAAATTATTGGAATGGCAGTATTAAAAATCTTGCCAAAGGCAATACAGAACGTGTTGCGGAGTTTATTCAAAAAGCTGTTGGTGGCGATTTATTTGAAATTGACACAGTTCAGGCATATCATCAAGATTATCATAAATGCACGGAAGAAGCAAAAAAAGAATTGCAAAATAATGCTCGTCCAGAAATTAAGGCATATCCTGCTAATTTTGATAATTATGATATTATTTTTGTTGGTTATCCGAATTGGTGGGGAACAATGCCAATGTGTATGTTCACACTTCTTGAAAATTACGATTTTACTGGAAAAATAATCATTCCATTCTGCACTAATGAAGGCAGTGGCATGGGTTCAAGTGAACAAGACTTGAAAAAAATCTGCAAAAATGCAGTTGTAAAATCTGGAATTTCTATTCAAGGTTCAAAATCTGAACAATCAGAAAATAAAATTGCTACATGGGCAAAAAAA
>CAMWHN010000056.1 GCA_947174085.1 uncultured Ruminococcus sp. | reverse complement strand
TTATTATACGTTTTGTGATTATCCTAAATATCAGGCAACACCTGAACAGATAGAAATTTATTATTTATGGACAAGTTTCCGAAAAAATTTGCAGTATTCTGAATCTGTTGCATATCCGTTTGATACAGATACCACATGGGAACATGCTGTAAAATCTATTAAAAATTGGCTACCTGATAAAAATAAATATTATTATTTTTTAACAGTTTATGGTTGGCTCTATGAAGGAACAATTAACGGTATTTTGCAATTACTGGAAGAAGATCCGCTTATGCTACAAGAATTTTATATTTTTCCAAAAGATTATAGTCTTGTAATTATCTATGATGATGATAGTGAACATTTACGCATGTGTAATTCCAGCAAATAACAATATGCATGCTATTGTATTGGAGCAAGTATTTTATTTCTCATTTTATTGTATCATAATATAAAAAATTAATAAATAAATTTTTTATTGTTTATTTTTTCATTTTTTTGTGTTATAATAAACTAGTATATGATAAATTTGTTATTAAATTTTTTTACCAACAGAAAGGAATAGGATAAAATGAAAGTTGCTGTCATGACAGATACAAACAGTGGCATTACTGTAAAAGAGGGACAAAAATTAGGAATTTTTGTGTTGCCAATGCCAATTATTATAGACGGAAAAAATTACTTAGAGGGTATTAATATTACAAGTCATGAATTATTTTCCGCCATGCGTCAGGGTTGTGCCGTATCAACATCGCAACCAGCTCCAACGGATTTAATCAAAATGTGGGATTGGATTTTTTCACAAGGATATGACGAGATTGTATATATTCCTATGTCTAGTGGTTTATCCAGCTCTTGTCATATGGCGATACAGTTTGCAAAAGAGTATAACGGACGTGTGCAGGTTGCAGATAATCATAGAATTTCACTTACACAGAAATTATCTGTATTAGATGCAAAATACATGGCAAATCAAGGTTTAACAGCTGTAGAAATTTGCAAAAAATTAGAACAAAATGGCTTACATGCTATGATTTATATTGCAGTTGATACATTGGAATATCTTAAAAAAAGCGGACGTGTGACAAAAGCAGGTGCAGCAATTGCAACTGTAATGAATATTAAGCCGATTTTGAGCATTCAGGGAGATAAATTAGATGCTTTTGCCAAAGTAAGAGGCATTCAGCAATGTCAGAAAAAAATGATAGAAGCTTTAACACAAGATTATCATACCCGTTTTTCTGGATTTCCGAAAGAAAGGCTTGTAATCGGCACAGCAGGTAGTTTTGAAAATGAAAAAGATGAACAAAACTGGAAAAATCAAGTGCAGGAAGCGTTTCCAGAATTTGATGTGCCATATATTCCGCTTTCGTGCAGTATTAGCAGTCATACTGGTTGGAACGCTCGGGGACTAGCTATCATTGTGAAAGAATCTTAAATAATTAGAAAAATTTCAGAAATATTTGACAGCTCTGTTATATTATGTTATAATAATAAAAAAATACGCAAAAGGGAGCTGAACAAATGGAAAAATTTAATGAAGTGATTAGCCAGATTGACAGTATCATCTGGGGAATCCCCTTGTTAGTACTGATTATTTTTTGTGGTATTCTACTTTCCTGTAGAACTGGTTTTATTCAGGTACACAAGTTAGGCAAAGCATTGCAATATATGCTGAAAGATGAAGAAAATGGCAGTGGAGAAGTATCTAGTTTTGCGGCATTATGTACAGCATTATCTGCAACTGTGGGAACAGGCAATATTGTAGGAGTAGCAACTGCTGTTAGTGCTGGGGGTGCAGGCGCTTTATTCTGGATGGAAATTGCTGCTTTTCTAGGTATGGCAACAAAATACGCAGAAGGTCTACTTGCAATTAAATATCGTACAGTAGATAAAAACGGCAGTATTCTAGGAGGACCATTTTATTATATTGAAAATGGACTCGGCAAAAAATGGAAATGGCTTGCAAAATTATTTGCTTTGTTTGGATTATTTGCTGGACTTTTGGGAATCGGCACAATTACACAAATAAATGGCATTACTTCTGCCGCAAATAATTTTTTTGACCCTAATGCTGTACATACTGTTTCCGTATTTGGACAAACGGTAACAGTAACAACTGTAATTGCAGGTTTGCTAATTACTATTTGTGTTGCATTAATTATTATTGGTGGTATCAAACGAATTGCGACTGTATCAGAAATTGTCGTGCCAATTATGATTTTATTATATGTCGGGAGCTGTCTTATTATTATTTTTGGACATATTACAGAAATTCCAAATGCAATTATAACTGTTATAAAAAGTGCTTTTGGACTTCGTCCCATTGCAGGCGGTTTCGCCGGCATTACAGTTGTTATGTTGTCTATGCGGAATGGCATTTCCAGAGGCATTTTCTCCAATGAAGCCGGACTTGGTTCAGCTCCGATTGCTGCCGCTGCTGCCAAAACAAAAGAACCTGTTAGACAAGGTTTAGTGACTATGACAGGAACTTTTATTGATACAATTTTAGTTTGTACCATGACAGGCTTAGCAATTATCATGGCAGGCAGTTATGAAAAAGATTTAGAGGGTGTGCAGATTACAACAGATGCTTTTGCTTATGGTTTGCCATTCCCTGAACAGTTTTCTAAATGTTTATTAATGCTATGTCTTGCTGTTTTTGCTTTTACAACAATTCTGGGCTGGAATTATTATTCTGAACGTTGTTTAAGCTACTTGGTTGGCGGTTCTAATCCAAAAATTACAATAATTTATCGTTGGGTATATGTGCTAGCTGTATTTATTGGACCTTATCTAACAGTGGAAGCAGTTTGGAATATAGCAGATATTTTTAATGGCTTGATGGCACTTCCAAATGTATTTGCGTTGATTTGTCTTTCTAATGTTGTTGCAAGCGAAACAAAAGATTATTTGCAACGCTTAAGACAATCAAAATCATAATTAACAGCTTTATTTACAAAAAATTCGTTGTGAAGTCTATTTCACAACGAATTTTTCATAAAAGAAATTCCGTTATTTAATTTTTGTAGAATTTCATGCATGTTACTATCTTGATTATCCCAATAGCAATAGGCATCTTCTTGATTAATGTCTTGATTTATATCCAAAACTCGAAATTCACAAAATCTATAAGGCTTCATGCCAGTATCATTATCAATAATTAATTGCGCAATATAATTATGATTCTCAAAATTTACAATTAAAATTTTATTACTTTTTGTTATAATATTTTTTATAATATTTATTTTCAAAATATCTTGATATTGTTCTGAAATTGTCAGAATCCAGTTATAAACTTCTGAAATAACCTGTTCAACTTGCAACATAAAAAGCAACTCCTATTTTATTTTAATAGAGCAGAAACTTCTGGAAAAATTTCCAAACTTCTTTTTAGAATACCATGACAATGTGCAATTGCTGTGCCGTAATTTGTAATAGAAATATTTTGCGCAACTGCTGTATTTTGTCTAAATTGCAATGCTTTTGGCGAAAGCATACAAGCTCCGCAATGGATAATTAAACTATAATCTTGTAAATTCTTAGGAAATTCATTACCAGAAGTCCAAGAGAAATTTAATTCGCATTTTGCATGTTCTGAAATCCAATGTGGCAATTTTACTGTTCCAATGTCATTACACTGTCTATGATGTGTGCAACCCTCGGAAATTAAAATTTTATCACCTGTTTTTAAATTATCTAATTTTGATGCGCCACGGACAACTAATTCTAAATCGCCTTTATATCTTGCAAATAGAATTGAAAACGAAGTTAAATAAATAGTTTCAGGAACAATTTTAGAAACTTTGCCAAATGCCTGACTATCTGTAATTACTATCTTAGGAGATATTATTTTTAGTGTTGTAGCAAGTTCTGTATCACGGCAACAAATCGGAATTGCACCTACTTCCAGACAGGCTCTAATTACTTGCTGTTGTGGTAAAATTAATCTGCCTTTTGGTGCAGATTCGTCAATTGGAATTACTAATAATACACAATCTCCTGTATTAATAAAATCTGCTACTAAAGGCTTTGGATTCACAGGCTGACAAACCTGCTTGGCAAGTAATTCTTTTAAAGCCTGTATATTTTCACCAGTCTTGGCACTGACTGCAATTTCATGAATAGAATTTACTTGCATTGCTTTTTTATCCGATTTATTATAAACTATAATATATGAAATTTTTCTAGCTTGAAATTCAGCAATTAATTTTTCATCAATAGCAGATATGCCTTGTGTACTGTCAATAATTAATACTGCAATATCTGTTTTCGTTAAAACATGCAAAGATTTTTCAACCCGAAGCTGACCTAATTCGCCTGTGTCATCAATACCGGCTGTATCTACAATCATAACAGCTCCTAATGGCAATAATTCCATAGCTTTATAAACTGGATCAGTTGTTGTGCCTTTTATATCTGAAACAACTGATAAATTTTGTCCTGTTATTGCATTCACAACGCTTGATTTTCCGGCATTTCTCTTGCCAAAAAAGGCAATTTGTATTCTTTCACCAGATGGCGTATCATTCATAGTTGCACTCATGTAAAACACTTCTTTCTTATATATTTATTTTAATATTATTATAACAGATTTTTTATGCAATTGCAAGCATTCGACAAAAATAAATAATTTTAAAAAATGCTCTTGACAAATTAAATTTCATGTGTTATGATAATAACAAAGCAATGACAGGGAGGAAGTAATTATTTCCAACGGCAAAGAGAGCATTCGGCTGGTGTGAGAATGCGTGTGAAATAGCGAAAAGTAGCCCTTGAGCTTCGGCTTGAACAGAAAAAATTTTTTTAATTTTTCTAAGTAATACCCGACGGGTGCGCCCGTTACAGTGCGGACGAGTGCAGAGAAATTTTCTCTGAAATCAGGTGGTAACACGGACTATAATTAATTATATTAATTTAGTTCGCCCTGAAGCAAATGCTTTAGGGTGTTTTTTGTTGCAAAAAAATCAAAAAAGGAGTAAAATTTTTATGGCAAAAGAATTAGCAAAGACTTATAATCCTGAAGATTTTGAAGACAGGATTTATAACAACTGGATAGCAAAAGGCTGTTTTCATGCAGAAATTGATGAAACAAAAAAGCCTTATACAATTGTGATTCCACCGCCAAATATTACAGGGCAATTGCATATGGGACATGCACTTGATGAGACATTGCAAGATATTTTAATCCGTTGGAAAAGAATGTCCGGCTATAGTACACTTTGGTTGCCGGGTACAGACCATGCGGCGATTGCAACAGAAGCGAAAATTGTTGCTGCTATGCGAGAAGAAGGCATCACAAAAGAATCTATCGGACGTGAAGCATTTATGAAACGTGCTTGGGCATGGAAAGAAAAATTTGGTGGCAGAATCGTAGAACAGTTAAAAAAATTAGGTTCGTCTTGCGATTGGGAGAGAGAACGCTTTACAATGGACGAGGGTTGTTCTAAAGCTGTCAAAGAAGTATTTGTAAAATATTATCAAAAAGGCTTAATTTACAGAGGCGAACGCATTATTAACTGGTGTCCAAAATGCTTGACTTCGCTTTCTGATGCAGAAGTAAATTATGAAGACCAAGCTGGCTATTTTTGGCATTTGCGTTATCAGTTTAAAGATTCTGACGAATATTTAGAATTAGCAACAACCAGACCAGAAACGTTACTTGGTGATACAGCCGTTGCTGTGAATCCCAATGACGAGAGATACAAGCATTTAATCGGCAAAAAATTAATTTTACCAATTGTACACCGTGAAATTCCTGTTATAGCAGATGATTATGTAGAAATGGATTTCGGAACAGGTGTTGTAAAAATTACACCTGCGCACGACCCGAATGACTTTGAAGTCGGAAAACGTCATAATTTAGAAATCATTAACGTTATGACAGATGATGCGAAAATTACAGAAGATTATCCAAAATATGCCGGCATGGACAGATATGAAGCAAGAAAACAAATTGTAAAAGATTTAGAGGCAGAAAATGCTCTTGTTCATATTGAAGAATATCGTCATAATGTTGGAACATGCTATCGCTGTGGAACGACTGTAGAACCAAAAGTTTCGACACAATGGTTTGTCAAAATGAAACCACTTGCACAGCCGGCAATTGACGCTGTAAAAACTGGTAAAACAAAATTTGTGCCAGAACGTTTTGATAAAATTTATTATCACTGGTTGGAAAATATTAAAGATTGGTGTATTTCCCGTCAAATCTGGTGGGGACATCAAATTCCGGCTTTTTATTGCGATTCTTGCGGAGAAATGACTGTAACAAAAGAAACTGCTTGTAATTGTTCAAAATGTGGCAAGCCTATGCGACAAGACCCTGATACGTTAGATACTTGGTTTAGTTCTGCATTATGGCCATTTTCTACACTAGGATTTCCGGAACAAACAGAAGATTTAAAATATTTCTATCCGACAAATACGCTTGTCACTGGCTATGATATTATTTTCTTCTGGGTCATTCGCATGATGTTTTCTGCTTTGGAAAATACTGGGCAAGTGCCTTTTGATACCGTGTTAATTCATGGTTTAGTGCGTGATTCCCAAGGTCGCAAAATGTCTAAATCTTTAGGTAATGGCATAGACCCTCTGGAAGTTATTTCTCAATATGGCGCAGATGCTTTGCGTTTTATGCTTGCAACAGGTAACGCTCCCGGAAATGATATGCGTTATATTGATGATAAAGTGAAATCTGCGAGAAATTTCGCTAATAAGCTTTGGAATGCGTCCAGATTTATTATGATGAATTTGCCGGAAGATTTTAAATTTACTGGTTTGCCGGAACAGTCTAGTCTCACAATGGAAGATAAATGGCTAATTTCTAAATTTAACCAGCTTGCCAAAGAAGTAAATAATAATCTTGAAGCATTTGAATTAGGGGTTGCCTGTGCAAAACTCTATGATTTTATCTGGGATATATTCTGTGACTGGTATATTGAATTAACAAAACCAAGAATCCAAGCCGGCGGTGAGGCTAAAAATTCCGCACAAGCTGTTTTAGTTTGGACAATGCAGGGCATGTTAAAATTATTGCACCCATTTATGCCGTTTATCACAGAAGAAATCTGGCAAGTATTAGTTGCAGATAATAGCATGATTATGCTTGAGAATTATCCAGTTTATGACGAAACATTAAATTTTGCTGAAGAAGAAAATAATTTTGAAAAAATTATTACAGCGATTAAAGCAATTAGAAATACCAGAACAGAATTAAATGTACCGCCGTCTGTAAAGGCAAAGCTTTATATTGAAACACAGGATAAAAATTTATTTGCAAGCGCAAAATTATTTTTTGAAAAATTAGCGTCTGCATCTGAAATTGAAATCGGCGAAAATTTCTCTATTCCGGATTCCGCCGGAGCTGTTACAGATTCTGCGAGAATTTTTATTCCTATGAATGAACTGGTTGACAAAGAAAAAGAATTAGCAAGATTAAATAAAGAAAAAGAAAAAGTGCAGAAAGATATTGATTTTTTAAGTAAAAAATTAAATAATGCAGGATTTTTAGCAAAAGCTCCTGAAAAGCTTGTTGAAACTGAAAAAGCAAAGCTTGTCAAAGCACAGGAAAAAATGAATAAAATTCTGCAATCTATCAAAGTATATTCTTAAAATTGAAACTTGGTGAAAATTTATGAATTATGAACAAGCAACGCAGTTTATTCAAAAATTTAGTAAAAGCGGTGCGCCTGTAAAAAATTTAGACAGAATTGCGAATTTATTAAATATTCTGGGAAATCCGCAAGAAAATTTAACTTGCATTCATATTGCCGGAACAAATGGCAAAGGCTCTGTTGCAGAATATTTAACAAATATATTAAAAAATTCTGGCTATAAAACTGGTACACTAACTTCGCCTTATATTAGACATTATCGTGACAGAATCAGAATTAATAAACAAGATATTCCTAAAAATATTCTTTGTGAACTCTGTGAAAAAATAGCTCCTGTTTGTACAGGAGCTGACTATTCACAATTTGAAATTACAATGGTAATTGCATTTTTATATTTTGCGCAAGAAAACACAGATTTTGTAATTTTAGAAACAGGCATCGGCGGTTTATTAGACGCTACTAATATTATAAAAAAACCTTTGGTAAGTGTTCTGACTTCTGTTTCTAAAGACCATATGCAGATTTTAGGCAATACAATTGAAGAAATTGCAATGCACAAGGCTGGAATTATAAAAGCAGGCTGTCCTGTTGTGATTTCACCTAATAATAAAGCTGAAAAAATTTTCTGTGAAACAGCAAAAGAAAAGCATTGTGAAATTTTTATTCCTAATGAATTACTTTGTGACAGAAAAGAATTTGGTATCGAGGGTTGCCGATTCGGTTATAAAAATACTGTATATCAGACGAAAATGGGCGGTAATCACCAGATTGATAATGCACTGACAGCATTAGAAACCGTGCATGTATTACAGAAAAATTATAATTATTTTATTCCGGAAGAAGCTGTGAAAAAAGCACTTTCTGAAACTGTTGTTGCCGGACGGATTCAAGTTCTGCAAACAAATCCGTTAGTAATTTTAGACGGTGGGCATAATGCTGATGGTATTGGCGTTCTGACAGATTTGTTAAGCGAAAGTGGCATTGATTCATGGATTGGCATTTGTGGCATAACCAATACAAAAGATGCTAATATTATGGCTTTTCAATTAGCACTTGTATTAAGCAAAGTGCTTTGTGTTGACGGATTTTCTGAAACAAGTTTGCCCAAAGAACAGCTCCAGAAAGCTTTTGTTCAACAACATGCTTTAGCGAATGTTATAGAATTAGAACAGGCTTTGCCTTATGCGCTGAAATGGGCAAAGGGTTCTCATGGTGCAGTTTTAATTTGTGGTTCGTTATATTTAGCAAGTTGGTTTTTAAATCAGGAGTAATTATATGGAAATTCTTGTCATTGCAGTAATTATTATTGTATTGCTTTTGATTCTCGGCGTTAATCCAATGAATATTATATTTGGTGTTGTCGGACTAATAGAATTGTTTTTTATTTTCATGATGTTATTTTTTATAATTAGTCTTGTATTATTGCTCATGACAAAAAAAACAAAAGGCGAATTTTTACGCATTGAAGATAATAAAAAAATTGGTGTTGGTACACATGCTGTTTATAAAATTAATCAGCAAGAGTATAATAATACATTTCCGGCAGAAATTATGTTTGTAGAAAAAATTTATAAAACAAATAAGCAAGTGAATATTTGGCAATATAAAGGCAAAAAATTGAATTTAGTATTTGATTTTTATAGTATTCTTGTAATTGCATTTGGACTACCTGTGTTTACAGGACTTGCGATTGCACTTGCAATATTAATACAGGTATTTTTGCCGTATGTAATAATTTAAACAGATAAAATAAGAAAGGAAAAATTATGAAAATAAAACAATTACTCATGACTATGTTTCATGGGTTATGTATGGCATTAGCAGATAGTGTTCCCGGTGTTTCCGGCGGTACAGTTGCATTTTTAATGGGATTCTATGACAATTTTATTGGCTCTTTGAATGATTTGATGACCGGTAATTTAGAAGCGAAGAAAAAAGCTTTGATTTATTTAATCAAACTCGGCATAGGCTGGGCAGTTGGCATGATTTTATCAATTTTAATATTAACTTCTGTGTTTGAATCGCATATTTATCAGATTTCTTCATTATTTATTGGATTTATTTTATTTGCGATTCCGGTAGTTATTTATCAAGAACGTGCATGTCTCAAAGAAAAATTATGGACAGCTTTTATGATTTTACTTGGTGCAGGCGGTGTGTCAGCTTTGACATATTTTACAGTTGGTAGTACAAATCATGTTGTTTCTTTGGAAAACGCAGGCATAGGGACTTATGTTTATGTATTTATTGCCGGTGCAATTGCTATCTGTGCAATGGTATTACCGGGGATTTCTGGTTCGACATTATTATTAATTTTTGGATTATATATTTCTATCGTCAGTGCCATTAAAGAAACACTTACACTAAATTTACAATATATTCCCATTTTATTTGTATTCGGCATTGGTGTTATCACAGGTATTGTTTCTATTGTCAGATTTATTCGCATTGCCTTAGAAAAATGGCGCAGTGCAACTGTATTTTTTATTATTGGCATGATGTTAGGGTCTTTGTATTCTGTGATTATGGGTCCTACGACTCTCACAGATGAGAATAAAATTTCTTTGGGATTAGAGCCGTTAAGCTTTTCTAGTTTTCATATTTTATTTTTTATTATCGGCGGTGTGATTATTATTGGACTGCAAGTATTAGGCTCTATGAAAAGTAATAAACAACAAGAAAATTAATTAAATTAAAACAGCTCCAGAATAAAAACCGGAGCTGTTAATTTTTAAAAATGATATAGAAATTTTGCAAGTCCCATTTCGTTAAATAATAAAAATCTTCCAATAAATATGATTAGTATATAAATTGGCAATTCTATCACAGGGATAATAGTTAGCTGAAATTTTTGTTTTAGATAATAATTGCATATTTTATATAATATAAATCCAATTGCTGTGCCT
>CAMWHN010000055.1 GCA_947174085.1 uncultured Ruminococcus sp. | reverse complement strand
ATTTATTTACTAATTTAGGCAAATATTTCTAGTAATGGCATTTTTAATTAAACCTTGACAAGTATTCAAAAATATGGTACACTAGAAATGTGAAAAAAATGTGATATTAATTTGCCGGAAAACATTCAAAAAAATTAACAGGCTGTTGCTGTTTGTATTTAGTAATAAATAGCTGGCAGTCCAAAGAAAGTGTGAGTGTAGAATATTATGATGGCAGTCAAATTCGCTGATACACAGCGAACTATGGTTTGGAATCAGGTGCGCAAGCATAAAAATATGGCGCACATCAGAGGAGAGAAGAACGTGGAGAAGTTTGTAATCAACGGCGGGCATCCGCTGAAAGGAGAAATCTTGGTAAGCGGTGCGAAAAATTCCGCAGTGGCTATTCTTCCTGCAACACTGTTACTAGATGTTCCTTGTATTATTGAAAATGTGCCAGATATTAGCGACGTGGAAATTTGTCTCAAAGTTCTAAAAGGTCTTGGCGCAGAAGTAGAGCCTTTAAATTCACAGGGTGATACTTATCGGATTTCTTGCCGGAATGTTTCGGATTTTTATGTTCCGTATAAAGAAGCAAAAAAAATGCGTGCATCTTATTATTTCTTAGGTGCATTGCTTGGAAGATGTGGTCACGCAAGGGCGGCAATGCCCGGAGGTTGTTCTCTCGGCGCAAGACCAATCGACCAGCATTTAAAAGCATTTGAAATTTTAGGTGCAAAACAAGTAATTGAAGACCAACAATCTGATATTGTAGAATTACATGCCGAACATCTTCATGGCGGTAATATCAGCATGGACGTTGTTTCTGTTGGTGCGACTATGAATGCAATTCTAGCCGGTGTGAAAGCCTCCGGTGTGACAGTTATTGAAAATGCCGCTAAAGAACCACATGTCGTGGATTTAGCAAATTTTTTAAATTACATGGGCGCAAATATCAAAGGTGCTGGCACAGATGTTATTAAAATCGAGGGTGTGAAAGAATTAAAAGGCAATGCCGGTAAAGGTTCTACTGTAGATTATCGCTATTCTATTGTGCCAGACCAGATTGAAGCAGGAACTTTTATGGTTGCCGCTGCTGCAACAAAAGGCGATGTAATTATTAAAAATATTATCCCTAAGCATTTAGAAGCTATCACAGCAAAATTGCTTGATTGTGGTGTGAATGTGCAAGAATTGGATAATTTAGATGCAATTCGAGTATCTGTTGATAATCAAAAAATATTTTCTTCTACAAATATTAAAACAGAACCTTATCCGGGGTTTCCAACAGATATGCAACCCCAGATGGCAGTACTTTTGACAATTGCAAATGGTGAAAGTAATATCACAGAAAATGTCTGGGAAGATAGATTCCGTTATGTGCATGAACTTCGCAAAATGGGTGCGGAAATTAATATTACTTCAAATGGTGCAGTCGTTCGTGGCGGTGATTGTTTAACTGGTGCTTCTGTCAATGCTTGTGATTTAAGAGCAGGTGCGGCTATGATTATTGCCGGATTAGTGGCAAATGGCTGTACGGAAATTACTGAAATTCAGCATATTGAACGTGGCTATGCAGATATTGCCACAAAACTCCGTGGTATCGGTGCGGATATTGTGAAAATATAATATTTTCACTTCGGGCAGTGCAGTTTTTTCTGTACTGCCATAAGTTTTTTTTATTAATTGCAGGTGATTTGAAAAATGGCTAAATTTTATCCGTTATTTAGCTCTAGTAAAGCCAATGCTTCTTATATTGGCAATCAAAATTCTGGTATTTTAATAGACGCTGGTGCAAGCTGTAAAAAAATTTTGGAATCTTTGGCTTGTAATCATTTAACTCCAAAATCTATACAAGGCATTTTTATTACACACACGCACAGTGACCATATAAAAGGATTAAAAACGCTTTTGAATAAACTTCATGTGCCTGTTTATGCTTCTGAAACGACTTTAGAAATTCTGATACAGCAAGGCAAAATTCCGGCGCATATCAAAACAATTGCGATTCATTCTGAAATAATTTCTTGTGGTAACTGCGAAATTAAAGCTTTTCCTACTATGCATGATGCTGAGGGAAGCTGTGGCTATCAAATACATACTAGTGATGATAAATATTGCGCTGTCTGTACGGATTTAGGCATTGTTACTCCTGAAGTCAGACAAGCTCTTTGTGGCTGTGATATGATTTTACTGGAGGCAAATTATGAACCTGATATGCTTTGGCAAGGTGCATATCCGATTGAAATAAAACGCAGAATTGCTTCTGAATATGGGCATTTGTCTAATCAGGACAGTGCAGAATTTGCAAATGATTTAATTCGCTCTGGTACGACCAGATTATTACTTGGACATCTTAGCCCAAATAATAATACACCGGATTTGGCTGTTTCTGCTGTTATTAATTTCTTGCAGGAATTTCAGTTAAATATAGACTATTTGCTTGGCGTTGCGCCTGTCGAAACACAGGGCGGAGCTGTTATTTTTTAAAATTTTTAGTTAAAATCAGAAAGTGTGATATTTCATGTTTGTGCAATTACTCACTGTTGGAAAACAAAAAGAACCGCATTTAATTTCTGCACAGGAAATTTATGCCAAAAGATTAACACCGTTTTGTAAATTTCAATTTACACAGCTTCCGGCTATTAAAATTTCAGACAAGCCGTCAGAAAAAGAAATTCAAAAAGCTCTTGCACAAGAATCTGATTTGATTCAAAAAAATAGCAAAGGCATATTAATTGCACTTTGTATCGAGGGCAAACAATTTTCTAGTCAAGATTTTTCCAAGCTTTTAACACAAGATTTGCCCATGCGTGATAGTGCTGTGACATTTGTAATTGGGAGTTCTTTTGGCTTGCATGAGTCTATTAAAAAAATAGCTTTTCAAAAGCTTTCTATGTCTGATATGACATTCCCACATGCTTTGGCTTCTGTTATGCTTATGGAACAAATTTATAGAGCTTATCAAATTGCCAATCATACTAGTTATCATAAATAATTTTATTAATTTTAATATTTTTTAGGAGATGGTTTTTTATGCAAAAATCTATGACACTTAGTTATGAGGTCGGACAGAATTTATATTTAAATATTACAAATCAATGCCCTTGTCATTGTGTATTCTGCATTCGCAAAAATGATGATGGTGCTTATGGTTCTGATTCCCTTTGGTTAGAAAATGAACCAACTATGACTGAAATGCAGGAAGATTTGAAAAAACGTGATTTATCAAAATATCAGGAAATTGTATTTTGTGGCTATGGTGAACCGCTTATGCGCCTGCAATTTGTCTGTGAATTAGCAAATTATTTAAAATCTAATTATCCAGATATTTATTTGCGATTAAATACCAATGGCTTAGCAGATATTTATAACCCACAAGAAGCACTTGCAAATAATTCAGATTCGGCAACTAAAATTTCTGCTGTATTTGACAAAGTTTCTGTTAGTCTTAATGCCGGTAATTCTGAAATTTATAATCAAGTAACAAAACCTAAAAATTTACCAGAAAATGCATTTACTATTATGCTGCGTTTTGCTGAAACTTGTAAAAAGCTTGGTGTAGATACTTGCTTTACTGTCGTTGATGTGATTTCAGAATCTCAAATTGCTGAAGCACAAAAAATTGCAGATAATTTGCAAATTCCGCTTAGTGTCAGAGAATATATTTCTTAATTTAGTAATTTTAAATAAAATTAGCATTTTGCTTTGTGCAGAATGCTAATTTTTTTAGTTTATTTTTGCGTAAAATAAAAACTTGTATGATTTGATACAAGTTTTTGCTTTTTTTATGCTCTAGTGAAAGGAGGTTGCTTTTCGTGAAAAAAAAATCAGAAAAACAGCTTGTAATAGAGGGACTTAAAAAATTAGCATCTGGTAAAATTAATGACGCAGTTGCTTTGGTATTCGCCGAAGATATTCCCCCTCCAGAACAGCTTGCCAAATTGCAGTTATTTAATATTTCTTCTGTGAAACGTGTCAAAGGCGGTGGCGTTGAGGTGCAGTTTTTTGACAGGCAAAAAGCCTTAGAGAAACTTTATGAATATGCACTTGCTGGGCAAGATGATTCTATTTCTGAAAGTTTATTAAAAGCTCTAACTAGTCCAGAATCAGAATCAGGTGCGAATACACATGAAATTTAATGCATTTTCATCAAAACAAAAATTAGCACTTCAATGGTGGGCAAATCCAGAATATCAAAATTATGATGCTATTATCTGTGACGGAGCTGTCAGAAGTGGCAAGACGTTATCTATGTCATTAGGTTTTGTCTGTTGGGCTATGGCAACTTGTAATCATGCGACTTTTGCAGTTTGTGGCAAAACAATTACTTCTGTTGAAAGAAATTTAATCAGACCGTTAATAGCTGTTCTCGAAGATTCTGGTTTTGCAGTTCGGCAATTTCTAAGCAAACATTATTTAGATATTACGGCGTATCATCATACTAATAGATTTTATTTATTCGGCGGTAAAGATGAAAGTTCTGCTTCTATGATTCAAGGCATGACATTATATGGTGTTTTACTTGACGAAGTTGCTTTAATGCCTCGGTCTTTTGTTGAACAAGCTTTGGCAAGATGTTCTGTCAATCATGCGAAACTTTGGTTTAACTGTAATCCTGAAAATCCTTATCATTGGTTTTATCAAGAATGGATTAAAAAATCTGAGCAAAAACATGCTTTATATTTGCATTTTACTATGGACGATAATCCGTCATTATCTCAGACTGTCAAAGAACGTTATCAGAGAACTTATGGCGGTGTATTTTATGACAGATTTATTTTAGGCAAGTGGACAGTTTCAGAGGGCGTTGTTTATCCTATGTTTGATAAAAAAATTCATGTTGTCAAAAATATTCCAGAATGTAAAAAATATATTATTTCCTGCGATTATGGCACTGTAAACCCAACTTCTATGGGATTATGGGGCGAATGTGATGGCATTTGGTACAGGATTCGAGAATATTATTATGACTCTCGCCGTGAGGGTATGCAGAAAACAGACGAAGAACATTATACAGGACTTACAATTTTAGCTGGTAATTATCCAATAGAATGCGTTGTTGTTGACCCGTCAGCAGCTAGTTTTATTGCTTGTATTCGGGCGCACCAGAAATTCAGAGTCATGAAAGCACAGAATGATGTGATTTCTGGTATTAGATTTGTTGGCAATGCGTTGCGACAAGAACAAATTAAATTTCATGATTCCTGTAAAGATATTTTGCGTGAATTTACACAGTATTGCTGGAATGTCAATAGCATTGGCGATGCGCCTAAAAAAGAATATGACCACGCTATGGACGATATGCGTTATTTTGTCAGTACCATTTTATATGGCAGACAAGATAATTTTATTGCGCTTAGCGTGAGCAGATAAGCGAGGTGAAGAATAGTTTGAAATTTAATTTTAAAAATCTGAAAGATTTTAAAAAACAAAAGCCTGTTTTTCCTACTGTTCAAACAATTGGCACAAGAAAACCTCAAGATTTCCCTGTACAGCTTTATGCTTATGATTTATTTGAAAAAATTCGCCGAACTGTGCCTATTATAGATGCAAGTATTTCTAAAATCATTCGTTTGACAGGGTCTTTTCAAATTGAATGCAATGATTCTAAACAACAGAAAAATTTAGATGATTTTTTAAAAAATGTCCCTGTCGGACTAACCGGACAATCTATTTATAGCTTTTTAGATTGCTATCTTGATAGTTTACTAGTATATGGCAATGCTGTTGGTGAAATTGTTCTGGATAAAAATTATTCGCATATTGCAGGTCTCTGGAACGGCAATGTTGCAGATATTAGCGTAAAAGCAGGCAATTCCCCCATGCAAAGAAATTATTTTATTCGTACCAATAACGGCGAAATTCTTTTGAAATACCCTGAAAGAATTTTATTCTCTGCTTTGAAACCGCCTAGCGGTGCAATTTATGGTGTTTCGCTTTTACAAGGCTTGCCAATTTTTGCAGATATTTTGCTTAGAATTTATGAATGTGTCGGGCAGAATTTTGACAGAGCCGGAAATATTCGCTATGCTGTGACGTATAAGCCTACCAGTGAATCTGGTGATATGGCTTATGCTCGTGAACGTGCCGAAGCTATCGCTAAAGAATGGTCTGCCGGTATGCAAGCTAGTAAATACGGCGAAATTCGGGATTTTGTTTCTGTTGGTGATATTGATATCCGTGTGATTGGTGCGGAAAGTGAAATGCCTTTGACAGAGATTCCAGTCAGACAGCTTTTAGAACAGATAATTTCTAAGCTTTCTATTCCGCCGTTTTTACTTGGGTTAAATTGGTCTTCTACAGAGCGTATGTCTGCACAACAAGCCGATATTTTAACTTCTGAGTTAGAATATTATCGCAGATTATTAGAACCTGTAATTTCTAAAATTGTAAAAACTTATTTGCAATTAAATGGCTCGTTTTCTGAAATTAATATTATCTGGGATAATATTAATTTACAGGACGAAGTCGAATTGGCACAGGCTCGGCTTTATCATGCGCAGGCAGAACAACTTGAAAAAAATATTTAATTTTTATGGAGGTTTATTTCTATGTATCAGGAAAATTATTGTCAAGTGAAACTTGAAAAAGGTATGTATCATCTTGCAAATAAAAGCTTTTTACAGGCTCTTGAAGATGCTGACGCTAGTTCAGAATATGCAAACACACCTCTTGCTAATTTAGATGCTTATGAACGTCAGTTAAAACGCTTTGATATTCATGTAAATGGCTTAAACTGCGACAGAGTAGAAAAATTTTTTACAACAACCGAAAGTGCTGTTTTATTTCCGGAATTTGTTCGCCGTGCGGTTATGCAAGGTATTGAAGAAACGATACTTTCTGAAATAACAGCTGTTGTTTCTAAAAGCGAATCTAATCGCTATCAAGGTTGTGTATTAAGCGATGCAGTCGCTTATGGTACTACAAATGCAGGTTCAGAAATGCCGTCTTCTAGTATTATGGAAAGTGATTCTGTCACAACACTTCAAAAATATGGTCGTACTGTAAAAGCGTCTTATGAAGCAATCCGTCAGCAAAGATTAGATGTTTTTGCATTAATGCTCCGTAGAATTGGCAATCAACTTGCAAATAGCGTTGTTTCCAAAGCTTTACAAGAATTAAAAAATTCTGCCGATACGATTGCAAATAAAATTTCTGTTACAAAAAGCAATTTTTCTTATTCTAGTTTGGCTTCTCTCTATGGAAAGTTTAAAAGCTTTTCTATGAAAGCTTTGCTTGCTTCTCCGTCTGTCATGGCAGAAATTCTTGTCATGGATCAAATGTTAGAAACTTCTTCTAAAGACGTTACAGAAATTCGTCTGCCATTTGGAACGAAATTAATTAACTGTCCTCAATTAGATGATAATACAATCTTGGGATTAGATACTGATTTTGCTTTAGAACAAATTCAAAGCAGTGATATTATTTTAGAAACTGATAAATTAATTGACAGACAGCTTGATTGTATTGGCATTTCAGTTAATATTGGCTTCCGAACGCTGATGACAGATGCTGTTAAAATGATTGCGATTACAACGCCTGCGACTTAATGTTATAGCAGAGGATTTCTCCTCTGCTGTATGCTAACATTTTAAAATTCTGAAAGGATAGCTTTTTTATGACAAATCTTGAAAAATTAAACCAGTTCACCAGACGTGAATTACAAGAAAATGAAGTATATTTATTTGATGTGATTTTATGCGATAATAATATTGACCGTGATTTAGAATGCTTTTCTAATCAGGCTTTAGAACAAATGCAAAAATTATTTATCGGCAAAACAGGTATTTTTGACCATAATTTAAAATCTAATAATCAAACTGCCAGAATTTATGACACGGAACTTGTGAAATCTGATAAACTTACCAAAGACGGCAGACAATTAATTTCTTTAAAAGCACATGCCTATATGATTCGTACGGATTCTAATGCGGATTTTATCCGTGAAATTGACGGCGGTATCAAAAAAGAAGTCAGTGTTTCCTGTTGTGCAGAAAAACGAATTTGTTCTATCTGCGGAGCTGATAAACGTGAAACTACTTGTAATCATATTATTGGCAAACAGTATGGTGATAAATATTGCTATATTATTTTAGATGATATTCAGGACGCTTATGAATGGAGTTTTGTTGCCGTTCCTGCACAGTTAAATGCCGGTGTGACAAAACATTTTCAGCATGAAGTAAATTTCCCACAGACAAGCACGGAATTAAATCAGCTCTTATCAGAATTAGAATTGCAAATGCGAACAGAAGTTTTTCAGCTTTGTGGCAAGCAATCTAACGGCGCAATTTCTAAAGCACTCCGCACGGCAACTGATAAAATGGATTTACAGGAATTATTGCATTTTAAACAAATGCTTCTCGAAGAACAAAAACAGGATATTTCACAAGCTTATGTACAACTTGCTGATTTCCAGCAAAGATAAAGGAGGTTTTTTTATTCATGGATATGCAAATGATAGCGTCTTTGTTTTCGCTTTTTTCTGGTGAACATGATACACATGCATATTTGCCTTTGTTAATTTCTTCCTCACATGAAGTCAAATCTGTTTTGCGTGAAGGTTGTAGTGAAAGTGATGTACGGCTTTGTTATCTTGTCGCTTCGATTGCAAATTTGCGCTATGTTCAAATCTATGGCGCAAGAGAAAAAGCTCTTGCCACTTATGCCGGAACGATTGCAAGGAAATCTGACTCTGAGCACCAAGCACGTTTTGCAGAACAGCTTGTTAATTCTTATAGAAATTTATGCCGTGATTTATTAACAGAATCCCAAGCATTTTTATTATCTGTGAAAGGTTGATTTCTGTGAAGAAAATTCTAAATTATTTAATTACTATTTTAAAATCAGATAATCCGGATTTTGAAATTTATACTTGTTTTGATGCGATTCCTGTTGCCAAAAAATCTAATACTAAATTTATTATTATTTCTACAGAACAAGTAAAATTAAATTCTGTTTTTTCAGAATTTACAGCAAATTTAAAAATTTCTGTGTTAATGCCTATGACAACACCAAGTGATAAAATTTTAGATTTTTTTTATAATAATATTATTCCAAAATTACATGATTCTGGTTATATGCTTTATCAAATGCAAGCCAATTCGCCGGAAATAGACTTGAAACTTCAAAAATTAGTTTATAGTGCTGTATTTTCTTTGTATGGTTTATATATTCCAGAGGTGAAATCATGAGTTTTGTCATGCAGAATTTAAAAAAATTTCCTGTGCAAATTGGAGATTTATTAATTGATTTATCTGGTTATCAGATTTCTCAAAGCAGTTTTCTCAAAGAATCCGGTACAACAGACGGCAGTAATTTATTAACAGCTTGTTGGGAAATGGGAATCAGAATAAAATTAAAAGGCAAAATTTTGCCTAGTCAAACACCGGAGCAAGTTATTTATGCATTGTCGCAGGCAATGCTTATTTCTCAAAATTTTGCAATCAGAGATTTATTATTTTCTAATGCAATGCTTTGCGGTTATACTATTACAGAAAATCAGGAAATACCAGAAATTTCTTTGCTGTTTTATACAAATCAAAAGCCTGTTCTTATGCAAGATGATTCAGAACAGGAGGAAATTTTAACATGAAACAAAATTTATCCGCTTGTTTATTTTACGGCGATTCTTATTTTGAATATGCAAAATGTATTGCATTTTCTTTAGAACGTGAGGCTTATACACCTTATGATGAAATAACTGCTAGTTTTATAGCAGATAGCGATTTGACACAGAATATTAACAGAATTGGTATTTTTTTAGATGACACCCGTATTTTTTTAGGTCTGGTCGATAATATTCAGTTATATTATAAAAATAATATTAAATTTATGAAAATTCATTCTAAGAGTTTTACTTCTTTATTAACACAGAATGAACTTGCTTCCGGTTTGCATAGTAATTTGACCTTGCAAAATTTAATAGAAGATTTTTATGATTTTCCTTATATTACCTATGATAATCTTTTTGAAACAGGTTATATTTTTGTGAAATCTGGTAATACTATGTGGGACGGTATTGTTAGTTTCATATATAAAATTACTGGTCGTTATCCTTATGTGAACCAAAATCATATTTGTGTTTTTACCCCACAAGATTCTTTTTCTACGGAATTTCATAAAAATCAAATTTTAGAATACGGTACAGTACAGGATTATTCTAAACTTGTCAGTCATTATCATATGAGTGATTTACTGAATAATCCTAATGTTTATCAACAAGAAAATAATCTTGCAACTAATGCTAAAATTACTCGTCATAAATATATTGATTTTGATGATTCTTTTCGTCATGCACCAGAAATGGCTTTGACGTTCCGGAATTTATATTCTCGTCGTGGCTGTCAGGCAAAATATCTTGTTTATAACGGCTTTGGCAATGAACAAATCGGGCATAAAATTACTTTTCAGGATTTTTTGCAAAATCAAACCGTTTGTCGTATTCGTACAACTTTTGGAACACAAGGCTTTAAAACTAAACTTTGGTGCTATCTGCACGGTTTTTATAATAATTAAAATTCAAGCTTTCTGCATAGCTGTTT
>CAMWHN010000054.1 GCA_947174085.1 uncultured Ruminococcus sp. | reverse complement strand
AGATATGATAGTTGCAAAAAAACAATTAGCAGAGATAAAACAAAAAATTCGTGCATTAGGTAACGTGAATGTAACTGCTATTAAAGAATATCAAGAAGTTTCTGAACGATATGCACTTTATGCCAAAGAAATGGCTGATGTAAAAAAATCTAGACAGGAACTTGAAAAAATGATTGCAGAACTTACGCAGGAAATGTGCCGGATTTTTTCAGAAAGTTTTATGATAATTAATCAGAATTTTAAAGAAATTTTTCAGGATTTATTCGGTGGCGGTCATGCGGAATTAATTCTTACTGAACCAGAACATGTTTTGACTTCGGGGATTGAAATTAATGTCGCTCCTACTGGAAAAATGATTAAAAATTTAATTTCACTTTCTGGAGGAGAACAATCTTTTGTTGCAATTGCGATTTATTTTGCAATTTTAAAATTACGTCCTGCGCCGTTCTGTATTCTTGATGAAATAGACGCTGCTCTTGATGAAGCAAATGTCCGGAAATATGCTCGTTATCTTAAAAATTTTATAAATCATACACAATTTTTTCTGGTGACACATCGTAGAAGTGCGATGGAAGAAGCGAATATTTTATATGGTGTTACTATGCAAGAAGATGGTATTTCCAGATTGTTAAAACTAGAACAGCCAGAACAAGTAAATTAATAAAGGAGGTTTTTTATGGGATTTTTTTCTAAAATCAAAGAAGGTTTGCAGAAAACAAGAAATGCAATGATGCAGAAAATGCAATCTATTTTAAATTCGTTTACTAAAATTGACGAAGATTTATTTGAACAGTTGGAAGAAACTATGATTATGAGTGATATGGGAGTAGAAACTTCTGTTGAAATTTGTGAACGTTTGAGAAAACTTGTCAAAGAACGTGGTGTCAAAAATCCTGCCGAAATTATGAATTTAATTGAAGAAATTATCAGTGATATGATGGGCGAGGAAACAGAATTAAATTTGTCTACAAAGCCTGCTGTAATTATGGTAATTGGTGTCAATGGTGCAGGAAAAACGACTACTATTGGAAAACTTTGTTATCAATTTAAGAACGAAGGCAAAAACGTATTAGTTGCTGCGGCAGATACGTTCAGAGCTGCTGCAATTGACCAGTTAGAAGTTTGGACACAAAGAGCCGGTGTTGCGATTGTCAAACATGCCGAAGGCAGTGACCCAGCTTCTGTTGTTTATGATGCTGTCACGGCGGCAATAGCAAGAAACTGTGATATTGTAATTGTAGACACTGCCGGACGGTTGCAGAATAAAAAAAATCTCATGGACGAGCTTGCTAAGATGAATCGTATTTTACAGCAACGGGCAGAGGGTTGTGCAATTGAAACTTTGTTAGTATTAGATGCCACAACAGGACAAAATGCTGTTAGTCAAGCAAAATTATTTAATGAAGTTGCTAATATTACTGGCATTGTTCTGACAAAATTAGATGGTACTGCAAAGGGCGGTATTGTCGTTTCTATCAAGAATGAGTTAGGTATTCCAGTAAAATTAGTCGGTGTTGGTGAAAAAATTGATGACTTGCAAAAATTTAATAACGCTGATTTTGTAAAAGCATTGTTTGACCATTCTAGTGATGTGGAAATTGAAGAAAATGCAGAAGAATCTGAACTAGAAAAAATAGAAGCTGTTGCAGAAGAATCTGAACCGGAAGAAATAGAAACTGTTATAGAAGAATCTGAGCCAGAAGAAATAGAAACTGTTACAGAAGAAACTGTTACAGAAGAATTTGAGCCAGAAGAAATAGAAACTGTTGCAGAAGAATCTGAGCCACAAGAAGCAGAATTAATTACAGAAGAAATTCAGCCTATTATGAAAGAATTAGAACCAGAATCAGAGCCGGAAGAAAATTCAGCTCCTAAGAAGAAAAAATCTTTATTTTCAAGATTATTTGGCAAAAAGGAGGATTAATGCATGAAAATTGTCATGGCGACAAATAATAAAAATAAACTCAAAGAAGCAAGAGATATTTTTAATTCTCTTGGAATTGAAATTATTTCACAGAAAGAAGCAGGTATTTCTATAGAACCAGAAGAAAATGGCAAGACTTTTGCAGAAAATGCTTTGATTAAAGCACATGCGGTGCATGATTTGCTGAAATGTCCTGTGATTGCAGATGATAGCGGTCTTTGTGTAGATGCATTAGACGGCAGACCAAATGTTTATTCTGCCAGATATGCGCCCGAAGGGCAACAATGTCAAAAATTATTGCAGGAATTAGAAAATATTCCAGAAAATCAACGAACAGCACAATTTGTAGCAGTAATTGCTTTTGTGGATAAAAACGGCAAAGAAATTCTCTGTGAGGGCGTTTGTCATGGCGCAATAGGCTTTGAAGAAAAAGGTAGCAATGGTTTTGGCTATGACCCTGTATTTTTATACCAAGGCAAATCATTTGCAGAATTATCAGCAGAGGAAAAAAATGCAATTAGTCATAGAGGACTAGCTCTCCGGAAATTATATGAAATTATCAAAGAAAGGAGCATGAATCATGCTGAATAGTAAACAAAGGGCTTATCTGCGAGGAATTGCCTCACAGTATGAAACAATTTTTCAAATTGGAAAAGCTGGTATTTCAGAAAATCTTGTGCAACAAGTGCAAGATGCGCTGAAAAAACGGGAATTAATTAAATTGCGTGTGTTGGATAATGCTATGCTGACTGCAAGAGAAGCATCTGACCAGTTGGCAGAATTAACAAAATCAGATGTTGTACAAGTAATTGGAAGCAGATTTGTGTTATTTAAACGCAATCCCCAAGAACCAGTAATTGATTTAAAATTAGCAAGATAATGCGGAAAATTGGATTATTTGGTGGTAGTTTTAATCCGCCTCATTTGGGACATCTGCATTTAGCAAAAACAGTGCATGATGTATTGGAACTAGATGAAATTAAATTAATTCCGGCAAAAAAACCGCCACATAAATCAGATATTAAATATATATCTGAAACAGATAGATTTGCAATGTGTGAAATTATTTCTGAATTGTATTCTTGGCTAGTTGCAGATGATTTTGAATTGCGTCAGAATCGTGTGAGTTATTCTTATTATACAGTGAAATATTTTTCTGAATTAATGCCCCATGCGAAATTATTTTTAATTATTGGTGGTGATATGCTGTCTAGTTTTAAAACTTGGTTCAAATGGCAAGAAATTTTAAAATATGCTTCTCTTGCCTGCATTGCCAGAGAAGACGGCGAATATGAAAATTTAAGATTATCTGCCGAAGATTTACGTCAATCTGGTGAAATATTTTTGATAAATACCCAAAGCTTTGCAGTATCTTCTACAAAAATTAGGAAAATGATTGAAAAAAATCAAAATTATTCTTGCTATTTGCCTGAAAAAATAGTACAATATATTAAAACAAGAAATTTGTACACAGGAAGTGAAGCAGATTGTATCAAGTAAAAGAAAAAATTGCATTTCTGGAAAGAACACTCTCAGCAAAAAGATTCCGGCATTCTTGTAATGTCGCAAGAGCTTCAAAATTACTTGCACAACAGTATGGAGCGGATATACAAAAAGCTTATTTTGCCGGTCTTGTGCATGATATTTGCAAAGAAATGCCTTTTGAAAAACAATATGAATTTGTCATAGCCGGAGATTTTAAGCCTGATTTTGCAGAATTGCATTCTAAAAAACTTTGGCATGGCATTGCAGGCGCATATTTTTTAAAGACTGAATTTCATATTGAAGATGAAGATATTTTAAATGCTGTCCGGTTTCATACGGTTGGCAGAGCGAATATGTCTATTTTAGAAGAAATTATTTATATCGCTGATATGATTTCTGAAGAACGAGATTATAAAGGCGTTGACAAAATGCGCCGTCTGGCACAAAAAAATTTACACTCGGCAATGTTGGAAGCATTACAGGATACTGTTAGCTCTGTCATGAAAAAAAATGGTTTCGTTCCGGTTTATACGATAGAGGCATATAATTTTTATATGCATATGGCATTAGAACATAAAGAACATAAAGAAAAAGATTCTGTTTCTAATTCTAAGAAAGGAGCTTCTAACCATGCCCAGAAATCGTAAAAATAATAAAGAAAATTTGCGGAATGAATTTGCCTTGAATCTTTGTATAAAATTAATCGCTGTTGCAGTAACACTAGTATTAATGGCTGTTATGATTTTAAATGCGCCGATTGTGTCTTATACAGATACGGATAATTTTAATCAGATTTCACAGATTTCAATTACAAAATATTTGAAAACCCGTAAGCCTATGCAATATATTGAAGGCAATATTACCAGACTAAAAACAAAAGATTTAAATATGCGTGAAGATGTTGCCGAAGATTTTAATGACGGTTTGGATTTGAAGCAAACAATTGAGGGACAATTTACAATTTTATTTTTGGGTTTTGACAGTGAAGATAATGGCAGTGGTAGTTTGCATGATGTAAATTATTTAATACAGTTTAATTTACTCACGGCAAGTATGAATATTTTACAAATTCCTCGTGATACGTATATGCCAAATTATACAAATTCACCAACTGGAAAATTTAACAGTATTTATACCCATGGCAATAAAGAAAAAAGTAATATTCAACGAGTTGTAGACTGCGTACAGGAAAATTTTGGTGTACCAGTAGATGCTTATATTACTACAACTTGTGATAATGTTGCGGAAATTGTAGATATTGTCGGCGGTGTGCCAATTAATATGCCTTATCCTGTTGTATTTGAAGCGGATAAAGTAATTCCAGACGGCGAACAGGTTCTAAACGGCGAAGAATCCGAGTGGTTTTTAAGATTTCGTTATGGTTATCAGAATGGCGATATTGGCAGAGTGCAAGCACAACGTATTTTTATGGCGGCGGCTATGAAAAAAGCAATTAGCATGAATACTGTGCAAATTTTCAGTGCTGTGAATAAAGTTTATAAACAAGAATTAATTGCAACAGATTTAAGCATGGAAGATATTAGCAGAATTGCGGATTTAGCCGGTACGATTGACATGCAAAATGTAAATATTTTCATGCTCCCCGGAGAAAGTGCTATGGCTGGTGACCAGTCCATTTGGTCTGTGCATAAGTCGGCAACACTGGAAGTTCTAAACGAACATTTTAGAACACAACAGATTAAATTAATAAGTAAAAAAAGTGCTATTGTGGAATATGTCACAGAAGAGAATTATAAAAGTACAGATTATGATAACGTTTCTGCGAATTTCCAAGAAATCGACAATCGGGAGGACGGAAATAATCCGCAGTTAAATTATAATTATAAAAATAAATATGATGCTGATTATGATAATTAAATCAGTAAATTTTACAAGAGGTGATAATTTTTTATGACAGCAGAAGAAAAAATTAAAATTGCTGTGAAAGCATTAGATGCGAAACGTGCAGAAAATATTCAAGTGCTAAAAGTCACAGATTTGACAATTTTAGGGGATTATTTTATTATTGCTAACGGCAATAGCACAACACATACGAAAACACTTGCCGAAGAAGTGGAATTTCAGCTTTCGCAACAGGGCATTGGGCCTCATCATAGAGAGGGTATGCATGGTTCTAACTGGTATATTTTAGATTATACAGATGTTATTATTCATGTATTTTATCAGGAAACCAGAGAATTTTACAGGTTGGAACAGCTTTGGGCTGATGCAGAACATGTAGATATTTCTGATTGGATTACAAAAGAATAAATTATTATTTTGAAAGAAGGTTTTTTCATGAATCACTATGATTATACACGCATTGAAAAAAAATGGCAGAATTATTGGGACGAACACCAGAGTTTTAAAGCTGGTACGGATTATTCTAAGCCGAAATTTTACGCTTTGGTAGAATTTCCCTATCCGTCTGGACAAGGCTTGCATATTGGTCACCCCAGACCCTATACAGCTATGGATATTGTGGCTAGAAAACGCCGTTTGGAAGGCTATAATGTATTATTCCCGATGGGGTGGGACGCATTCGGCTTGCCAACAGAGAATTTTGCAATTAAAAATAAAATTCACCCTGCTATTGTAACTGAAAATAATGTCAAGCGTTTTAAAGAACAGTTAAAATCTTTGGGTTTAAGTTTTGACTGGGATAGAGAAGTGAATACAACAAGTCCAGAATATTTTAAATGGACACAATGGATTTTTATTCAGTTATTTAAACATGGACTTGCTTATAAAAAAGAAATGGCTGTCAACTGGTGTACTTCTTGTAAAGTTGTTTTGGCAAATGAGGAAGTTGTCGGCGGTTGCTGTGAACGCTGTGGCGGTGAGGTAATTCGCAAAGTAAAAAGCCAATGGATGTTGAAAATTACGGAATATGCACAGAAATTAATTGATGATTTAACAGAAGTAAATTATTTGGATAAAATTAAGACAACACAAATTAACTGGATTGGTCGTTCAGAGGGTGCAGAAATAGATTTTGAAACAACTTCAGGGGATATTTTAACAGTTTATACAACTAGACCCGATACGTTATTTGGTGCGACTTATATGGTAATTGCACCTGAACACCCTATGCTGAAAAAATGGGCTGATAAATTAAGCAATTTAGATGAAATTAAAGCTTATCAGGAATTAGCTTCTAAAAAATCTGATTTTGACAGAACCGAAATGAATAAAGATAAAACAGGTGTCAAATTAGAGGGTATTCGTGCCATTAATCCAGTGAATGGCAAAGAAATTCCGATTTTTATTTCTGATTATGTTCTGATGAGTTACGGCACAGGTGCTATTATGGCTGTTCCTGCTCATGATGACAGAGACTGGGAATTTGCAAAAGTATTTGGCATTGATATGATTGAAGTTGTCGCAGGTGGTAATATTCAAGAATGTGCATTTACAGACTGTGCAACTGGTGTTATGGTAAATTCAGGATTTTTAACTGGTCTGAGCGTAGAAGATGCGAAAATTAAAATTAAAGACTGGTTAGAAGAAACTGGAAAAGGACATAGAAAAATTAATTATAAACTTCGTGACTGGGTATTTAGCCGTCAAAGATATTGGGGCGAGCCGATTCCGCTTGTGAACTGTGAAAAATGCGGTTGGGTTGCCATTCCAGAAGAAGAATTGCCCTTGTGTTTGCCAGAAGTAGAAAGTTATATGCCTACGGATAACGGCGAATCACCTTTGTCAACTCTGGAAAGTTTTATTCATACAACTTGTCCGTGTTGTGGTGCGCCGGCAAAACGTGAGACAGATACTATGCCACAATGGGCAGGTTCTTCATGGTATTTCTTGCGTTATTGTGATGCACATAATAATACAGCACTTGCTTCTAAAGAAGCTTTAGAATACTGGATGCCTGTTGACTGGTATAACGGCGGTATGGAACATACAACTTTGCATTTGTTATATTCAAGATTCTGGAATAAATTTTTATATGATATTGGCTCTGTGCCTTGTAAAGAGCCTTATATGAAACGTACGTCTCATGGTATGATTTTGGGGCAAGACGGTCAGAAAATGTCTAAATCCCGTGGCAATGTGATTAATCCTGATGATGTTGTACGTCAATATGGTGCAGACACGCTTAGATTATATGAGATGTTTATTGGCGATTTTGAAAAAACTGCGCCTTGGAGTCCGTCCAGTATCAAGGGCTGTAAAAGATTTTTGGACAGAGTTTGGGCTTTGCAAGATATTTTAATTACTGGTGATAATTATCGTCCGGAATTAGTTTCTAATTTTCATAAAACGATTAAAAAAGTGACGGAAGATATCGAAGCTTTGAAATTTAATACAGCAATTGCGTCTATGATGGCACTTGTCAATGATATTTATGCAACAGGTAAGATTAATCAAGCAGAATATAAAACGCTTTTGATTTTGTTAAATCCGTTTGCGCCTCATATGACAGAAGAAATTTATGAAATTTGTAATTTCGGCGGTGTGTTAAATCAACAAAGTTGGGTAAATTATGACGAAAATTTATGCATTGATGAAACAGTTGAAATTGTTGTACAGGTAAATGGCAAAGTCAGAGCAAAATTAAATATTTCTGTAAATGCCGAAAAAGAAGAAGTTTTAGCACAGGCTCTTGCAGATTCAAGAATTGCAGAAGCAGTTGCTGGAAAAAATATTATCAAGCAAATTTATGTACAAAATAAACTTGTTAATTTTGTTGTAAAATAACAAAGTTTATGTATTTTTAAAAATACTATTGACAAATTTTATTGGACATGCTATAATATTAACAAGCCGTTTTTAGAATAATAATAATATTTTAATTTTAAGTGTTTTGGTTGATGACTAATTGCCGTAAGGGGCATTTATCATAACTATCTGATTTTGAATCAGATAGAACCTCTAAGTTAAGGGAGGGATTACAAAATGGCAGAAGTACGTGTTGGTAAAAACGAATCTCTGGATACTGCTTTGAAGCGTTTCAAGAGATCCTGTGCCAAGGACGGTGTAATTGCTGAAGTGCGCAAAAGAGAACATTACGAAAAGCCTTCGGTAAGACGTAAGAAAAAGTCCGAGGCTGCCCGCAAGCGCAAATATTAATAGCGTGATTGGTGAAATGCAGGGGTGTGCTGTGACTGGCATACCCTTGTTTTTTCGGACGAATGGAGGGAAAAATTTTGTTTCATGCAACGATAGCAGTAAAATCTGTGTGTGATATTACACCGGAACTGTTAAAAAATCTGGGTGTAAAAGGTTTATTATTAGATATTGATAATACGCTGACAACACATGATAATCCTGTGCCGGCAACTGGTGTTTTAGAATGGATTGCTGTTATGAAATCTGCTGAAATTCAAATGCGACTTGTTTCTAATAATCACCCGCCTAGAGTTCAGCCTTTTGCAGAGCTTTTAGATATTTCTTGTATTTGCGAAAGTAAAAAGCCTCTGAGCAAAGGTTTTTCACAGGCAATGCAGGAAATGCAACTCCCGAAAAATAAACTTTGTGTTGTAGGTGACCAGATTTATACTGATATTTTAGGTGCAAACTGGTTTCATGTCAAAAGCATTTATGTCAAACCCATGGAACTGGAAAAAACAAAATTTTTTAAATTCAAGCGTTTCATGGAAAAGCCATTTCTTCCGAAAGAACAAGATTTTATGAGGTGAAAAAAGTTTGAAAAAAATTTTAATTATGCATGGGGCTAATTTAAATTTATTAGGCGAGCGTGAACCTAGTATTTATGGAAATACTGATTTTGAAAAATTAAATCAGCATTTAGTAAATTATGCAGAGTCTCTAGGCTTAGAAGCTGAAGTTTTTCAGTCAAATCATGAGGGTGGATTAATTGATAGATTGCATGAAGCAAGAAAAGAATTTTTTGGTATTGTTTTAAATGCCGGTGCTTATACGCATTATAGCTATGCGATTGCAGATGCAATTAAGGCAATTAAAATTCCTGTGATTGAAGTGCATATTAGTAATATTTTTGCAAGAGATGCATTCCGGTCTAATTCTGTGATTGCGCCTGTTTGTGCCGGCAGTATTTCAGGATTTGGCTTATTGAGCTATGATTTGGCTATCAAAGCATTGTCGGAGATGAATGCATGAAAACTAGAATTGAAAAATTAATTAATTTAATTTCTGGGAAAGTCGATTGTGCTTTAATTACAGATGATATTAACAGAAGATATCTCACAGGTATGAAATCTTCTGCCGGACTTGTTTTCATTTTTCCGGAGAAAGCTTATTTTATTATTGATTTCAGATATATTGAAAAAGCAAGAAAAACTGTGAAATGCTGTGAAGTCATAGAACAAGAGCAGGATATATTTGGGCAATTAAAAAATATTTTGCAAAAGCATTGTGCGAAAACAATTGCTGTTGAATCACAAAGCATGACATTACAGAGATTAAAAAATTTTCAGAAAAATCTAAAAAATTTTGAATTTATCACAAGTAATTTGCTAAGTCAAGCTTTATATGATTTGCGTACAATGAAATCACCGGAAGAAATTGAAAAAATAAAATCTGCACAAGAATTAGCAGAACAGGCATTAAATAGCTTATTAGAAAATTTACATGTGGGTATGACAGAACGAGAAGTTGCACTTGCATTAGATTTTCATATGCGCAAAAATGGTGCAGAAGATTTGTCTTTTGAAACAATTGCTTTGACTGGTTCACATACGTCTATGCCTCATGGTGTGCCAGATGACAGAAAAATTCAGAAAAATGATTTTGTTCTGATGGATTTTGGAGCTGTTGTAGATGGTTATCATAGCGACATGACAAGAACTGTCTGTGTGGGACAGCCAACAGAAGAAATGCAAGAAATTTATGAAATTGTTCGTCATGCGCAGGATATGGCAAAAGAATTTGCAAAAGCAGGTGTTTCCGGTAAAGATTTAGATGCTGTTGCAAGAAATATTATTAATAAAGCTGGTTATGATAAACAATTCGGGCATTCTCTCGGGCATGGTGTCGGCATGGAAATTCATGAATTTCCAGTCGCAAGCCCAACTAGTAATAAAATTTTAGAGGTTGGCAATGTGGTAACTATCGAACCGGGGATTTATTTGCCTGAAAAATTTGGTGTGCGTATTGAAGATTTCGTGCATATTACTAAAAATGGTTGTGAAAATTTGACAAATATTACAAATACACTGATTTGTTTGTAATATTTTTGCGATAAGT
>CAMWHN010000053.1 GCA_947174085.1 uncultured Ruminococcus sp. | reverse complement strand
TGACACAGCAATTTATTATTTTAATAATTTATTAGATATTATATCTGAAAATCAAACGATTACTATCTTGAATCCTGAATTAACAAATTATAATATAATTACTAATTTTACAGATTTATTTCAATCACAATATTTTGCATGTTATCACCCTGAAATACAAGATTATTATTACTCTATGAACGATACAGATTATAAAACTATCGAAAATTTATTTACAGAAATTAAACGCCATGTACCGCAAAATCATGAATTTTATCAAGATTGGCTTACAATAGAAACTGGTTCTGTCAAACAAAATCATAATCCAGTAAATAGCTATGATACTGCTAGAATTTATCTGGAATATACTAGCTATACATTTTTGATAACTGCCATCTGCACAGAATTAGAAAAACAGTTACCTGAAAATATTTATAATAATATAAAATTATCTAATCAAGAATGGGCAGACAAACAAAATAATTTTCTTGAAAATATAATTCCCTATCATGCAGACGAATCACATGCAGAAGTTGTATGTTTTGAAGCAGAATCTGCAAAATGCAGGGCTTTGATACTTTTGACATATTTAAAAAACATTGATTGACATATACTAAATTTCATGCTATAATAAAATAAATTATATGATATTAGATAGGAGTAATTTTCATGAATAATCTCACACGAACCAGTAAACTGATTAGTAAAATTTTACGTCATGAACCGGAAATGATTGGAGTAACACTTGACCCTGACGGCTGGATAGATACACAAGCATTACTTACAGGGATTCAAATTAGCCAAGCGACTTTAGAACAAATTGTAAATACAGACACCAAACAACGCTATAGTTTTAATCAGGATAAAACAAAAATCCGTGCGAATTACGGACATTCTGCTAAAATAATAATTAATTATCCAGAAAAAGAACCGCCAGAAATTTTATACCATGGCACAGCAGAACGTTTTTTGCCGTCTATTCGGGAAAAAGGCTTGTTACCTATGCAAAGATTATATGTACATTTATCAAAAGATATAGAAACAGCAATCACTGTCGGAACACGGCACGGCAAGCCTTATATTTTTCAAATTCCGGCAAGAATTATGCATCAGCAAGGTCATATATTTTATCAAGCACCGAATGGCGTTTGGTTGACGAAGTTTATCCCCTCAAATTTTTTACAAGATATAGCAGAGCGTGTGGATTAATGCACACGCTCTGCTATTTTTAATTGTAATTTTCCGTCTTGTGCTGTAATTATCACAGTATCACCTGCATGGAGCTGACCATGCAACCACATTCGAGACAAAGGACTTTCAATTTCTTGTGTTAAAAATCTTCTAATCGGACGTGCGCCATATTGTTTGGTTTCAGGACAATTGGCAATCATTTGAATGGCTTTTGATTCATATTCTAAATAAATACCCATTTGTTTAGAACGTTCTACAAGTAATTGCAATTGATTTTCTGTAATTTTTATTAAACTTTCTTGATTTAATTTCTGAAATACTAGAATTTCATCAATTCTATTCAAGAACTCTAATGGCAAAACTTCCTGAAGTGTCTGAATTGCCTGTGCTTGTTTCTGCGCTTTTGATTCTAAAAATCCAACAGTATGATAATTTTTATGCATACCGATATTAGAAGTCATAAAAATCATGCAATTTCGCAAATTAATTTTTCTGCCAGAACTATCTGTAATGATACCATCTTCTAAGATTTGTAATAAAATATGCAAAATATCTGGGTGTGCTTTTTCGATTTCGTCAAATAAAATCACACTGCAAGGTCTTTTTCGTAAATGCTGACAAAATTTTGTTTCTTCTTCAAAACCGACATACCCTGCCGGCGCACCGATTAATTTTGAAACAGCATGTTGTTCCATATATTCTGACATATCTACTGTGAATAAAGCTTTTTCTGTTCCATAAAGCGTTTCTGCTAATGTTTTCACAAGTGCTGTTTTTCCGATTCCTGTAGAACCTAGAAATAAAAACGACCCTACCGGACGGCGAATATCTCGAAAACCACTGCTTGCACGGCATACAGCGTCACATAACTGTAGAATAACTTCATCATGACCAATAATTTTTTTCTGTAATGCTGTTTGTAAGTTTATTAAACGCTCCTGTTCCGCAGAAGTCATTTGTTCTAACGGAATCCCTGTTTTTAAAGACGCAATATTTGCAACATCTTCTATCTGCACTTCTGCACAGACAGTATTTTGTAAAGCTACTCTTGCACAAGCTTCATCTAGTAAATCAATTGCTTTATCTGGAAAACTTTTATCTGCAATATATTTCTGAGATAATTCTACACAAGCTTGTAACACAGATTCGTTTAAAAATACATGATGATAATTTTCATAATTTTCTTTTAAGCCGTTTAAAATACACAAAGTTTGTTCTGGTGTTGGTTCTGCAATATTCACGCTTTGAAATCTTCTTGCCAATGCGCTGTCTTTTTCAATGCTTTTTGTATATTCTACGGGTGTAGTTGCGCCAATAATTCTTAAATCTCCCCTTGCAAGTCTTGGCTTTAGCATATTAGCGGCATCAATTGCACCCTCTGCCGCACCAGCACCCACAATTGTATGCAATTCATCAATAAATAAAATAATTCTATTACTCTGTGTGACTTCATCAATGCAATCTCTGATACGTTCTTCAAAATCGCCTCTATATTTTGCACCAGCTAGCAATGCGCCTAAATCTAACGAAAATATAAACATACCTAATAACTGTGACGGTACTTCTCCTGTTGCAAATTTATTTGCAACGCCTTGTATAATTGCAGTTTTACCAACGCCGGCTTCTCCAATCAAACAAGGATTATTTTTATTTTTTCTGGATAAAATTTGCAAAACTCTTTCAATTTCCGTTTCTCTGCCAATTAACGGCTCGTCATGTTCTGAGGGTAATAATAATTTTCCATAGCGAAATAATTGCGGAAAATCCTGAGCTGTTGGCGCACTGGGAATATTTGTTATTTTTACACTATGACATGCTTTTTCCATTGCAGAAATATCTACTTGCATAAATTCTAGTAATTCTGTTGCAACACAGTTTTCATCATGAAGCAACGCTAATAAAATCCATTTTGTACCAGTTTCTTTTCTGCCAGCAGAATCTGCTAATTTCTGTGCTTCCCGAAACATTCTGTGCAATGCCGGTGTCATACTGCTATAACTAGGCGAAGTATGACTGCCTCTGCCGACTGTTCGTAATAATTGCTGTGAAAATTGATATTCTGTAACTTGAAAATTAATTAAAATTTCAGAAGCTTGATTTGGGTGCTGATGTAACAGCCCTAATACATAATGTTCTGTTCCAATATAAGTGTGTCCCATTTCCCCAGCCAGATACATACCGGCTTCTAATGCAAGCATCGCATTTTCAGAAAAACGGTCAATATCATAATCATAATGTTTATTTTTATCATTGTGTTTCTGTAGCAAGGCAAAATCCCCTTTCAATCAATTGCTTAAATTTTCTATTTCTGATACAGTAACAGTATAGCACTTTTTTTCTGCAATATTTGTCGGAACAAGAAAAAATAACAATTCATTGCCGAAAACTATTTCCAATCAGATGAAAAAAAATCCGTCACATATTTTGAGCATTATCATATTATGTACTATGAAACAAAGCAAAACGCTTTATTTCAAATATATTACACAAGGAGATATGAACTATGTGTTTTGATAACAACAATAATGGTGGTTGCTGCTGGATTATTCTGTTGATTATTATTCTCTGCTCTTGCTGTGGAAATAATAATAATAACAATTGTGGTTGCAATAACTGCAATAACAATTGTGGTTGTGGCTGCTAATTACAGAATAAATACAAATCCCCTGTTTTCTCATGAAAACAGGGGATTTTATTAAGTAAGTAGCTTTCTAAAATTTGTGTCAATTGTCGATGGCTAGCAATTTGTCAAGCAAAGCAAATTATAAACATCAACTAGAAAATTCAGTTTGATGTTTTTCCATGAAATCACCAAAATTTTTGACATTTCCTGCACCATATTCAGCAGCAAATATTAATACCAATGACGCATCAGAGGCATCTATTCTGCCATCGCCGTTCATATCAGGACTAATGCCATTCCATATTGTGCTAGTATCTGTTGGAGCAGAAGCAGGAGCTGTCCCAAGAGATACAAAATTTCTGCGATATGTTTCAGCATAGACTTGTGCTGTAGAATTATCATAGCCATAAATTGTGGCTGTATTAGAAATTGTATATTTATTATCAAAAATTTCACATGCTGGATTTTCAATTGTGACAGATGTTAATGATTCACATCTATAAAAAGTACCATTTCCAATGGTTGTCACATTATCTGGAATTACAATAGACTCTAAAGCAGTACAACCATTAAAAGCATATCTTTCAATTGTAATCACACTATCTGAAATTACAATGGACTCTAAAGCAGAACAATCAAAAAAAGCCCATTCTTCAATTGTTGTCACATTAGCTGGAATTGTAACAGATATTAAAGATTTACAATCCTGAAAAGTACTACATTCGATTGCTGTCACGCTATCTGGAATTGTGACAGATGTTAAAGATTCACAGCCATAAAAAGCACTATTTCCGATTGTAGTCACACTATCTGGAATTGTAACAGATGTTAAAGATTTACAATTATAAAAAGCACTTCCGACAATTGTCGTTACACTATCTGGAATGACAATATCATTTTCACAGGTTACACCATCAATTAGAATTCCATTAATCATGACAAGTGGATTTTCATTTCTTTTGGTTTCTAGCCATGGTGTGTCTATAAAAGCCTTCTCTCCGATTGCTGTTATATTCTCTGGAATTGTAATGGATTCTAAAGCAGAACAACTATTAAAAGCCCAGCCTCCGATTGTTGTTACACTCTCTGGAATTGTAACAGATTCCAAAGAGCCACAAAGCTGAAAAGCAGCATTTCCAATTACTGTCACACTATCTGGAATTGTAACAGATGTTATAGATGCACATCCCTCAAAAGCACCATCTCCAATTGTTGTCATACCATCTGGAATGATAAGTTCCTCTTGGTCGTATGTTGTGCCATCAATTAAAATATTATTAATAATGACAAGTGGATTTTTATTTTTTTGAGTTTCTAACCATGGTGTACCATCAAAAACATAACCTCCGATTGTTGTTACACTCTTTGGAATTGTAACAGATTCCAAAGAGCCACAAAGCTGAAAAGCAACATTTCCAATTACTATCACACTATTTGGAATTGTGACAGATGTTAAAGCAGAACAACCAAAAAAAGCACCCATTCCAATTGCTGTCACACTATCTGGAATTGTAATAGCTGTTAAAGCTCTACAATTATTAAAAGCATATGTTTCAATTGCTGTTACACTATTTGGAATTGTAACAGATGTTAAAGATTTACAAAACATAAAAGCATAGCTTCCAATTGTTGTTACACCATCTTCTATGATAACTTCTTTAATATCTTCATGTAAATGATACCAACAAGATTTTTGTTCATTCCAATTTTCCATTGCACCAGTTCCGCTAATTGTTAGTGTTCCTATAGATTGTTCAAAATTCCAAGTTAAATTTTCCCCACATGTCCCAGAAGTAACAACTTCTTCTGTATCTTCCGCATTTGCAACAATAGAATGCATTGGCAGAATCTGTTTAACAATTGGCAAACAGCTTGCACAGAAGCATGATAATACTGTCAAACGGGAAATCAAAGCCCTTAATTTTCTCATGTTTCAAAACCTCCTATTATATAAATACTAAAGTTTATTATATCATAAAACAAACAATAAAACAAGCAATTTTTGATAGATTCTGCGGTTTTATGGAAAATTTTGTATATATTATATGCAAAAAACATTCAGTTTTTTGTGCATTTATAACAAGAAACAATCTGTCAAAAAAGACCCTGCTTTCATTAAGAGAGCAGGGTCTTTTTTTGAGCAATACGGATTAAAAATTATATATTTTTTAAATAGTATTTTTTTGTTAGCACCAAATCAAATATATTAATCGTCTCGTCATGATTGAAATCCATTGCTTGCCAGTTGGGCAAATTGCCTGCACCTAGCAACCACTTTTGCAATGTAATAATATCTAATATATTAAATTCCCCGTCTTTGTTAGCATCTCCTGTGAGAAATTCTGTAGTTGGTTTTTCGGGAGCTGTGCCAAGAGAAACAAAATTCTTATTATACTTTTTAGCATAGGCTTGTGCTGTGGAATTGTCATAGCCGTAAATTGTCGCTGTATCAGAAATTGTGTATTCACCATCATAAATTTCACATTCTGGATTTTCAATTGTAACAGATGTTAAAGCAGAACAATCCTCAAAAGCCTCTTCTCCGATTGCTGTCACACTATCTGGAATTATGACAGATGTTAAAGATTTACAACCATAAAAAGCCGTCTTTTCAATTGTTGTCACACTGTCTGGAATTGTGAAAGATGTTAAAGATTTACAACCATAAAAAGCCGCCTCTCCAATTGTTGTCACACTGTCTGGAATTATAACAGATGTTAAAGAATCACAAAGAGGAAAAGCACCCTTTGCAATTGTTGTTACACCATCTTCAATTACAACATTTTCAATATTCTGCAAATATGCACACCAAAATGGCATACGTCCTGAACCATCATCGTATATAAAATCTTCCATTGCACCAGTTCCGCTAATCGTCAGCGTTCCTGTAGATTCTTCAAAATTCCAAGTTAAATTTTCCCCACACGTCCCAGAAGCAACAACTTCTTCTGCATTTGCAACAATAGAATGCATTGACTTAATTTGTTCAGCCATTGGAAAACAGCTTGCACAGCAACATGATAATGCTGTCAGACTGGCAAGCAAAGCACTTAATTTTTTCATGTTAAGAAACCTCCTGCTATATTAATATTTAAATTAATTATATCATGAAACAAGCAATAAAGCAAGTGATTTTTTATAATTTTTTCAATTTTATGCCAAATTTTGTGCATGTGATAAAAAAGTCATTTTTATCATAAAAAGCAACCTGCCAAAAAAGACCCTGCTTTCATCAAGAGAGCAGGGCGTTTTTTATTGCGTTTTTCCGCATTGATAACAAAATTGTGCATTATCATTCACAAGTTTTTCGCCACAATAACGACAAAATTTTCTGTTTAAGATTTCTGTTTCTGGCAATTCTTCCTGTACAGGTATTTGCAATTTTGATTCTAATTTATTTTCCATGAAACTCCAGAATATACTAAAAATAAATATACCCAAACAAATTAACATACCCATTCCGGAAATAAAAACTGTCTTACCACGCAAAGCGATTCCCAATTCTGACGGCAAATGCATAAATTTAAAAATCCATGCCATCACGAGTCCAAATAAAAACATGATAACACAGGGAAATCCTGCTGTAATGTTATATATTTTTAAGCCTATACTAATTTTTTTATTTGCTTTTTTATGAATGATTATGAGCCATGCTAAAAGCAATAGCATTAAAATTGCTAATATTATTTCAATCCAAATAGAAACAGCTATGCGCAAGAAAAATCCTGTTTTGCTCTTGTACATATATTTATACATGACAGATTCTAATTTTTTATTTAATAATTTAATGGGATATTTTAAATTATTTGTATCTAGTTCTGGTAATTCACCGCCGTCTGCTAAGTAATGATTATATTGCTCGACTGCCAAAATAATATAATCTGAAAAAGTTCCATCTTCAAGAATTTCTTGTATTTCCTCTTGACTAACTCTGTCATCATGAGAAAATTCTTCTAGCATATATTCTGCAATTGATTTTTTTGAGCCATCATCTTGTTCAATTTTAATTTCTTCCAGAATTATTTTTCCTAAAGCCTTTGGAATTTCTGAAGATTTGATATAATATCTGAACGTCATGCAAGTTAATAATATTACTGTCAAGAAAAATAATAATATTATATTTAAAATAATTAATATGATATATTTCGGCTTAGAATATATTAATTTTTCTTTCTGTATGTTTTTTATTTTTTTCATAGCTTCACCTGATTATTTTTGATTTTTCATTGTCAAAGCAATGCGTTTACGCTTCATGTCTATATCTAATACAGTAACAGAAACAACATCACCAACTTTTACGACTTCCAACGGATTTTTAATATATTTATCACAAATCTGTGAAATATGTACTAGTCCATCTTCATGCACACCAATATCTACAAAACAGCCAAAATCTACAATATTTCTAACTGTTCCGACAAGTTGCATACCAGCTTTTAAATCGCTTAATTGCATAATATCACCACTTCTCATAAGCGGAGGCGGTAATAAATCTCTTGGGTCTCTAGCAGGTTTTTGCAATTCTGCTGTCATATCTTTGAGTGTATACACACCAATATTTAACTCTTTTGCAAGTGTATCAGCACCGGCTTTTCTAACCGTTTCGGCAAAATCTGTTAATTTACCAGAAGACGCATCTTCCAGAGAATAATTAAATTTTTGTAATAAAGCTTGTGCAACTGTATAAGATTCAGGGTGAACGGCTGTATTATCCAAAGGCTGATTACCGCCTGAAATTCTTAAAAATCCAGCACATTGTTCAAACGTCTTTGCACCTAATTTAGAAACTTTTAATAATTCTTTACGATTCTGAAATGCACCATTTTCTTCACGATAAGCTACGATATTTTTTGCAACTGTATTCGTAATTCCGGCAATATGAGATAATAACGACACAGACGCTGTATTTAAATCTACTCCGACATGATTTACGCATTCTTCTACAACGCCATTTAGTGCAGTTTGTAAATCATTTTTCGGCATGTCATGCTGATATTGTCCAACACCAATTGCTTTGGGGTCAATTTTCACAAGCTCTGCGAGTGGGTCTTGTAATCTTCTGGCAATAGAAACCGCACTTCTCAAAGAAACATCAAATTCTGGAAATTCTTCTGCGGCTAATTCTGACGCTGAATATACAGAAGCACCGGCTTCTGAAATTACCATATAAGAAACTTTATGCGAGAATTTAGGCAATAACTCTGCAATAAAACTTTCTGATTCACGAGATGCCGTACCATTTCCGATTGCAATTGCCTGAATATGATATTGATTCACAAGAGAAGTCACAAATTCTGCACCCTCTTGTTTTTTCTTTTGTGAAAAAGTCGGATAAATAATGCCTGTGTCTAACACTTTTCCGATACCGTCTACGACAGCAAGTTTACAGCCGTTTTTATAACCGGGGTCAAATCCTAATGTTACTGTATTTTTCAAAGGCGGCTGCATTAATAATTGCTTTAAATTCTCTGCAAATACTTTAATTGCATTTGTACAAGCTGTTTCATACAAAGCGTTTCTAACTTCCCGAATAATTGACGGAATAATTAAACGCTTTGCACTGTCTAATCCTGCAATTCTAACAAGTTCTGCTGATGGAGATTGATTTTTTAAATAAGATTTTGTACAAATTTTTTCTATCATAATTTCAGAAGCCGTGATAGAAACTTTTAAATAGCCTTCTTTTTCGCCTCTGTGAATGGCAAGAATTTGATGCCCTGCCATTCTTGGTACAAGTTTTTCATACTCGAAATAATTTTGATAAATAGCAGATTTTTCCTGTTCGGCTTCTTCTTTGGCTTTATCCGTTACAGAACAAATTAGCGTTCCGAAACGCTGATATAAATCACGCATTTGTAAGCGAATATTTGCATTATCGGCGATTTGTTCCGCAATAATATCCATTGCACCTTGTAAAGCTGTTTCTGTATTTAAAATTTCTTTTTCTTCAGAAATATAAGCCTTTGCTTCTTCTTCTGGAATTAAATCTAATCTTTGTTCTAAAATTAATTCTGCAAGTGGTGTTAGTCCTTTTTCTCTTGCAACAGAACCTCTTGTACGGCGTTTTTCTTTAAACGGTCTATAAATATCTTCAATTTCAACTTGTGTCATAGCGTTAGCAATTGCCTGTGAAATTTCTTCTGTCAGCGCATTTTTATTTGCAATCGCCGTGCGAACTTCTTCTTTTTTGGCTTCTAAATTTCGTAAAGCCTGCAATCGCAATGCCATTCGGCGAATAGTCTGGTCGTCCAATGCGCCAGTTAATTCTTTTCTATATCTTGCGATAAATGGCACTGTTTTTCCGTCATCAAGCAAGGCAACTACATTTTTTGCTTGCTCCTCACGAACAGAAAATTCTTCTGTTAAAATTTTTATAATATCCATTAAAATCGTGGCAGATACTCCGAAATTTTCATATTTTTAATTCACAGAGAAATGCCACATGCCCCCTTTCCATTTTTAAATAAATCTTTCATAAAAATAAAAATCATGAGAAACCATAATATTATTATTTTTTCATTTCAGTAACTGCATTTTGATAATCTTTAATTACTTTTATAAATGCGTCTCCATATTTTTCAAGTTTTACATGTCCTACGCCATCTACACTACGAAATGCCATAGAAGAAACAGGACATTTTTTGCACATATCTCTTAGTGTTGCATCTGTAAAAATAATATATGCTGGAACATGTTCTTTTTGAGCAAGTTTCTGACGGCATTTTTTCAGTAATTTCATTAATTCTATATCTTCTGATACAGTTTTTTTATTTTTTTGCTGATCATCAATCACTTGTTTTTCAGATTTTTTTCTTACATACATGCAAATTCTTTGATGTTGTTTTAATACCACTGCAGAAC
>CAMWHN010000052.1 GCA_947174085.1 uncultured Ruminococcus sp. | reverse complement strand
CCCGAAAACTGTTCTCTGTTTCAATTTAAGAGAACAGTTTTTTTATTAATTTTTAAAAAATTTTGCATAAATTGCTAAATTTTAAAAAAAATAAAAATTTTCTGTAAAATCTATTGCAGGATTAGAAAAGCTATGCTAAAATAAAACTAGTATATTTTTTAAAATATGATAAAAATCAGATTGGAGTAAAAATCATGAGTAACAGAAAAACAAAAATTATTTGTACAATCGGTCCTGCAACAGATTGTGAATCTGTGTTGCGTGACATGATGTTATCTGGCATGAATATTGCAAGATTTAATTTTTCTCATGGCGATTATGCCACACACAAGCAAAGATTTGAAACTATTGTAAAATTGCGTGAAGAATTAAATTTACCAATTGCGACTATGCTGGATACCAAAGGTCCAGAAGTAAGATTAAGAAAATTCGTAAATAACGAACCTGTAGAAATTTTTGACGGTGATTTATATACACTGACTACAAATGATGTGCCTTGTACAAATACAGTTGGAAGCATTACGTTTAAAAACTTACCACAAGATGTCAGCGTTGGCACGAGAATTTTAATTAATGACGGCGTAATTGAATTACTAGCTGAAAAAATTACTAGAACAGATGTAATTTGCCGTGTCATTCATGGCGGAGTGTTATCTAATAATAAAGGCATTAACGTCCCCGGTGTTAGATTATCTATGCCATATTTAAGCGATGCTGACATGAATGACTTAGAATTTGGCGCAAAAATGGGTTATGATTTTATTGCCGCAAGTTTTGTACGTTCTTCCGCAGATATTAATTACTTGCGTAGATTCACAGAAAGTCTTGGCTGGTTCAATGTCAGAATTATTGCCAAAATTGAAAATTTAGACGGTGTGCAGAATATTGATGAAATTCTTGATGTTGCTGACGGTATCATGGTTGCCCGTGGTGATATGGGTGTAGAAATCCCATTTGAACAGATTCCGGCAATTCAGAAAAAATTAATTCAAAAAGGCTATAATGCTGGCAAACAAGTTATCACAGCAACACAGATGCTGGAATCTATGATTAATAATCCTCGTCCCACTCGTGCAGAAATCACAGATGTTGCTAATGCCATTTATGACGGCACAAGTGCCATTATGCTTTCTGGAGAAACAGCCGCAGGACAATTCCCTGTAGAAGTCGTTCGCACAATGGATTTAATTGCTTCTACAACAGAAGGCAATATTGATTATAAACATGAATTTGCTTCCCGAAAAGAAAATGATAATACTTCTATTGCCGAAGGTATTGCACATGCTGCTGTGACAACTGCACATGATTTAAATGCAAAAGCAATTATTGCCGTTACGAAAAGAGGCAAAACTGCAAGATTAATTTCTAAATTCCGTCCGGCAGTTCAGATTTTAGGCTGTACGACTGATGAAGATAATCAACGCAAAATGAATATGAGTTGGGGTGTAATTCCATTTGTGATTGACGAAGAAGATAATACTGACACATTATTTTCTAAAGCTGTTGCCGCCGCAAAAGAACACGGACATGTGCAGGAAGGCGATTTAGTAGTAATTACAGCCGGTGTGCCTTTGGGCATTTCTGGCATGACAAATCTCATGAAAGTCGAAAGAATTTAAAAAAAATCTATAAAACAACAAAAACCCTGCCAAAAATGGCAGGGTTTTAAAAATTAAATTCTAAAAAATTAATCTTCTTGGTCTTGCAGTAATTCTCTAATAGAAATAGAAATACGCTTATTTTCCAAATCAATACCAATGATTTTGACTTGTACTTCATCACCAACAGAAACAACATCTCTCACATTTTCAACGTGTCTGTCAGCTAGTTGGGAAATATGAATCAAACCATCAACGCCATCAAGAATCTGTGCGAATGCGCCAAAAGATGTAATAGAAACAATTTTAGCAGTTACAACATCATTGACTGCATATTCTGCCTTGAATTTTTCCCAAGGATTATCTTCTGTTCTCTTGTAACCTAAAGAAATGCGCTGTTTTTCTGGGTCAAGTTCTTTGATATATACTTTGAGAACATCACCAACAGAAACAACTTGACTTGGGTGTTTAATTCTATTCCATGACAGTTCGGAAATATGCACCATGCCATCAATGCCACCTAAGTCAACAAATGCGCCATAGCTTGTAAGAGATTTTACTTCACCTTCGTATTCTTTGCCTACTTCTGCATTTTCCCAGAATTTTGCTTTTGCAGCATTTCTTTCTTTACGAGCAACGGCTCTAATAGAACCAACAGCACTCTTTCTGCGTTCCGGAGCTTCTAAAATCACGAATTTCACAGTATCGCCTTTGATTGTTTCTAAATCTTTATCTTTTGGCAAACCGGTCTGTGATGCAGGAATAAACACACGCACACCTTCATAGTATACATTAACACCGCCTTTTACAACTGTGCTAACAACAGCTTCTAAAACTGTGCCTTCTTCTTTTGCCTTGATAACTTTATCAACGCCAGCCTGTTCGTCAACTCTTTTCTTAGACAAAACTGCCATACCTTCTTGGTCGCTTACTTTTGTCACAATCAAATCCAGTTCTTCGCCGACTGTTACAACTTCGTCAGGTTTTTTAGTCGGGTCATTTGTCAGCTCACTTGCTGGAACAGAACCAGTTTGTTTTGCACCCAAGTCAACAATAACTTCACTGTTATTTATAGACATAACAATTCCTTTCACTCTATCTCCATTTCTTAATTTTGCGCTGTAGCTGTCCTCTTGCATTGCTTGCACGAAGTCAATGTCTTCTTCCGTTTCCGGAACTTTGCTTAAATTTTCTTGCATGGTAAAAATTACCTCCTTAATAATATATGCCGGCGTAGAAGCACCAGCAGTAATGCCAATAGATTTAGCATTTAACAGGTCTAAAGTGTTAAGCTCGTCCGCATTCTCAATATGATAGGTTTTGCAGTATTCAGAACAAACATCATATAATTTCATAGTATTAGAACTATGTTTTCCACCAATTACAATCATGCAATCTGATTGCGAAGCGAGTTCCGCCGCCGCTGTCTGTCTTTCCTCGGTTGCACTGCAAATCGTTTGATACACAACAATATTAAAATCTTCTTTAGGAAGAACCTTTAAACACTCTCCCCATAATATACTATTATACGTTGTTTGCGAAACAATTGCAAGTGTTTTTTGAAAATTTCTCGCTAAATTTTGAAAAAAGTCTTTTAGCATAAATTTATCACGAAAAACAAAATAATTTTGTTCACAATGCCCAATAATTCCCTGTACTTCTGGGTGCTGTTCATCACCTGCAATTAATATAAAACTTCCTCTAGCCGTTTCTTTGGCAACAATATCATGAATGCGCTTTACAAACGGACAAGTTGCATCAATCACTGGATTGCCTAATGCTCGAATTTCGTCATAAATATTTTTTCCGACACCATGGGAGCGAATCACAACATATTCTTGTGGTTTCAGCTCTGCAACTTGACTAATAATTCTAGCACCTCGTTTTTGCATATCATTCACAACGTCAGTATTGTGAATAATTGACCCCAAAGTTGCAACAGGTTTGCCCTCTGCTAATGCTTTATCGACTTTGTTAATTGCCCGATTCACACCATAACAAAACCCCGCGGATTTTGCAGTTTTAATTTTCAAAAAATCACCTCCTTATTATTTTTTAATTTTATAATTTTTTATCCGGCAATGCCTGTGGCTCGTTTACTAAAGCTTTAATGCCATTCATAATTGGCGGAATATATTCTGTTCTAAGCATTTTTAACAATTCTCTCTCGTTTAAATTTTCCGTTGATGGAAAACTATCTGCCGGAATAGGTTCACCAATTTTAACAATTACTTTGCTACGAAAATGTAATTTTTCACCTTCAAAATTAATTCCAATGGGAATAATATCTGCATGTACTTTACTAGCAACTAATGCAACACCGGCTTTTCCTTTGCCGACACGACCATCTTTGCTTCTTGTTCCCTCGGGAAAAATTAATAAATTTCTGCCGTCCTGAACGCTTTTCACAGCCATATCAATCGCACTGGAATCGCCTTTGCCACGTTCTACCGGAAATGCTCCCAACCAACGAATTAATCCGGCAAATAATTTATTTTCAAACAATTCTTTTTTTGCCATAAAGCCATATCTGCCATAGCCTGCTAAAGCTACTAATACAGGGTCAGCATAACTTCTATGATTAGAAACATAAATATATTTTTTATGCTTATCTATATGCTCCCTTCCTTCAAATTTTAAATTAAACCACAAATGCATTACCAATCTAATAAGCAGCATTATAAATATATAAACCATAAGCAAGCACCTAATTTAATTTTTCCTGTATCAAAGCTTGTATATGCGCTACAACTTCATGAAAGCCCATATTTGACGAATCTACTAAAATAGCATCTTCTGCTTGACACAAAGGTGCAATCTCACGATTCATATCATTTTCATCACGCTGACGAATATCTTTTAAAATTTCCTCATAGCTAGGGCAATCAGGTTTTTCATGTAATTCTAAATATCTTCTGCTTGCCCGTTCTTCAGGGGAAGCCGTCAGGAAAATTTTCAAATCTGCATTTGGCAACACAACAGAACCAATATCTCTACCGTCCATAATAATATTATTTTCCAAAGCAATTTTTTTCTGCAACTCTAACAAATACGCTCTTACTGCCGGAACGGCTGAAATATTTGACGCTGTCATAGAAACTTCAGGACTACGAATATAATCCGTTACATCTTCTCCACAGAGCAAAACACGCTGTACACCGCCAATAAATTTTAATTCAATCATAATTTCCTGAATTTTTTCAGAAATTTTTTCAGGTGCAACACAGTCATTCCGCAAGGCATATAAACCAATTGCTCGATACATTGCACCTGTGTCCACATGAATAAAACCTAATTCTTTTGCAACCGCTTTAGAAATACTACTTTTTCCTGCACCACTAGGGCCATCAATGGCAATATTAATTTTCTTCATGTAAGTATTATTCTCCTTTATAAAAATAAATTTAAAATCCTTTAGACGCTAAAAAAGCAGTCGCAAAGGCAATTTGTAAATTAAATCCTCCTGTATAGGCATCTACGTCCAGAATTTCACCGGCAAAATATAAATTTTTGATTAATTTTGATTCCATTGTTTTAGGATTAACTTCTTTGCAGGAAATTCCGCCTCTGGTAATAATTCCCTCTGCCATGGGTCTTGTCCCTCGTACTGTAAAAGCAAAATCTTTTAATTCTTGACAAATGCGCAATCTTTGCTGTTTTGTAAGAGAATTATTTTTTACATATACCGGAATGCCAATTCTTTCAATTAAGGGCATAATCATATGAGACGGCACTAATTTTCTTAATAAATTAGAAACTTGTTGATTAGGATTTGCTGTAATTTCACGTTGTAAACGCTTGTCAAGCTGTTCTATTTGCAATGCCGGTTTTAAATCAATATGCAATGTATAATTATTATTATCATTCATATGTGCAGACGCACTTAACACCAAAGGTCCTGACACACCAAAATGTGTAAATAACATTTCGCCTAATTCCTGAAAAATTATTTTATTATTTTTTTTAAGTGTCAAGACTACATTTTTAAGAGAAATGCCCATCATTTCCGCACAATCACGTTCTAACGTCTCAATTGGCACTAATGAGGGTCTTAATGCTTCAATTTTATGTCCGACTTGTTCTGCAAAACGATAGCCGTCACCTGTTGAACCTGTAGCTGGATAAGTAGCTCCACCTGTTGCTAAAATTACTCTATCTGCCTGTAATTTTTCTTTACCGCAAAAAATTCCTTGACAAATATTATTTTCTATCCAGAGACTCGTAACTGTATCTTGTACCCTTTTTACATGTAATTTTTTTAATTCTTGCTGTAAGGCTTCTACAATTTCACTGGCTTGGTCACTCATGGGAAATACTCTATTTCCACGTTCTGTTTTGAGAGCAACGCCTAAATTTTCAAAATATTGCATAACATCTTGCGGAGAACATGCAGAAAATGCACTATACAAAAACCTTGCATTTCTAGGAATATTTTGCATTAACGTTTCTAAATCACAATTATTAGTCAGATTACATCTGCCTTTACCAGTGATTCTGAGTTTTCTGCCAAGATATTTATTTTTTTCAATTAAAATTACTTCTTGTCCGGCTTTTGCAGCATGAATTGCCGAATAACAGCCAGCCGCTCCACCACCAACAATTACTGTTTTCATGAAAATTTCCTCAACATTCTTTGTCTGCGTTCTATTAATTCCTGTTTTCTGGATTTCGTTTCTTCAGGGCATAATTTCCAACCTGTTTCCGTAAATTCTAATAAATCGCCCTCTTTGCTATTTTCTGGAAGAATATTTTTTAATACTTGTATAAACTCTGATTCTGATTCTAGTATTGCAAAATCCCCTTCAAAACGGTCTATGCTATATTTTTTCATAGTCATTATTCCTTGCCACTTGTGATAATTTTACTGGCTTTTGTATCTTTGTCATATAAAAATACAATATCGCCCTGTTGTGCAGTAATATAAATATTATCCGTCCATGTTGCCAAATGCTCTAACGTACTGTCAGCAGGGTGTCCATATTTATTATCTACACCACAGGAAATTGCAACATAATTTGGCTGTACTTGTGCAAGAAAATTCTCACTGGAAGAAGTATCACTGCCATGATGTCCGGCTTTTAAGAAATCTGCTTTTAAATTTGGATTATTTTCTAAAATAGTTTTTTCTTCTTGAGTTTCCATGTCACCTGTGAATAAACATATCATATCATCATACTGGACACGCAATACTAGCGAAGTATTATTCAACGAAGAAACTTTTTCATCAGATACAGGAGCTAATACAGAGATTTTTGCAGTTCCTAGTGTAAAACTATCCCCTGCTTTGAGAGCCTGATAATTTGCACCTGTTGCTTCTATGGCATCTAAATATTTTTCATAAGTTTTCGTTGTTGGAATCAAAGACTCATGATATACAGGCTCAATCACGTTTTTCGGTTTTATATTATCAAATATTTTTGAAAAACTTCCAATATGGTCAGCATGCATATGTGTTGCCGCTGCGTAAGAAAGCTCTGTAATATTTTGTGATTCCAAATAATTTAAAATTTTCGTACTGGATTTTGATTCTCCTGCATCAATCAGCATAGCTTCTCCATCGGCACAAACTAAAATACTATCGCCTTGCCCGACATCAATCACATGTACTTGAAATTCTGCATTAGTCATATCAATTTCTGTATTATCTGACTGTGTTTGTTGCTCTAAGCTATACTTGCCACTTAGCAACGCAACGACAGTTAAAATTGCAACAACAATGCAATAAATAATTTTATTTTTCGTCTTTGGTTCTTCTGGAATAGCACCTGTTTTATCTTTTTGCATAAATATCCCCTATTCTTATTATTTTTAATTTCATTCTATTTCAATCACTGGTGCAAGATAGTCAAATTCTAGCTGTTTGCTATCTATATTCATACTGTTTGCCAATTCCAGTAAATTTTCATAAGATAACTGGTTTAGCATTTCTAATAATTTGGTTCTATCCCAAAGTAAAACCTGTGTTGCCTTTGCTGTTTCAATTGCAGGTTTTGTAAATACATGATTTGTGACTACAACAGCAATCATTTTTTTATAAAATTCTTTTCCTGTATAGGCTTCTTGAATGGCTTTATTTCCAACTGGTTTGGAATAGCATTTGCATTGAATCGCATAACTTGTACCATCTTTTTTAGCAAGAATATCAATGCCATTATCTCCAGACGCTTTTGTATTTTCGACATTAGTAAAGCCATTAAATTCCAGAATTTTAGAAACAATTTTTTCAAACTGAAATCCAGTAACAGAATCAGAATCAATTTTTTCTAAAATCATTTCGGGTGTAATCATAACAGCATTTTTTGATTTTTTTGCTGTACCAGATTTAGATTTTGCTTTAGTTTTCGTTTTAACTTTTTTAGGTACTGTTGCTTGATTTTTTATATTTTCTGATTCTACTGGAATATCAATAGAAAATAAGTCTTCCTGCACAGAAAAATAATTTTTATTAGCACCCTGTTCGGCAATTGCTAAAGCCTCTTGTTCGTCCTGCATTTCATGGGCAAGCTGTTCTTGTTCATAGGCTTCTAAAATTTTTTCATCTTTTCTTTCTTCATGTATCATATTAAAAAAATTTTGAAAAGGTTTTTTTAACACAGCAAATAATTCTGCCAGAGTTTTTTTTGAAAAAATCATAATGCTGACAAATAACAGCAGGCAAATTAATATTTTTGAACCGACATCACCGAATAGATGCAAAATTGGAAACGCCAACCCACTTAGCATACCGCCACTACGCCATGCAATGCCTTCTTCATAAAGCAGTTTACAACATTGTGCAAAATTATAATTTAACACTCTGCCTTTGCCGAACATAATTTCAATAAAGCAACTCAAAAACGTAATGCCAACACTCCAACATTTGAGTTGATATTTCAGATTTTGCGTTTCTTTTTTCTTATCAAGCTGATATACAGTAATAAATAACCCTACTGGAATTATTATCACAGGAACACCAAAAAAACCTTTTATTGCTTCATGCAAAGCTTTCCACATTGCACTTCCCTGTACAAAAATTAATAATAAAACTAATATTCCTATCGTGAATAAACAAACAGAATATACTTGTTCTGGAATTTCTTTTTTTTGTGAATCTTCTGCTTGTTCTGATTCTGGTTCTGGTTCTGGCACTGCTGGCATAGAAATTTCTGGTTTTTCTGGCTCAGATTCTTCCGGTTCTTCCGGTTCAGATTTAAATTTAGAAAATAATTTTTCTATGATATTTTTACTCTCTGCCACAGCTTCCCCTTTCTTCCTGCTATTTTGTAAAATATAATTATTTTACTTAACGCACAATATTAAATACACCATAACCTACTACACATAAACCAAGTATTAGTGTATATACTGCAAAATATTTAAATTTATTATTTTTCACTAATAAATCTACTAATTTGATTGCACCAATACCCACAATTGCAGAAATGACAAAGCCTATTAAATATACTGGAATTTCATTCACAGGGAATTGTCCTATATCAACAGCGTCCTTGATTTCTACAAGACAGCCTGCTAAAATTGTCGGGATTCCTAGCATAAAAGAATATTTTATAGCCGTATCTCTGTTAGTTCCAACGAATAATGCTCCACAAATCGTAGAGCCACTTCTGGAAATCCCAGGGAATAAGGCAAATGCTTGAAAAAGACCAATTATTAGAGCTTCTTTCCAAGTTAAATTACCAGCATTTTTTTTCCCTTTTTTACATTTATCAGATAAAAATAATATGCAACTTGTATACAGGAAAAAACAACCTAATGCAATTACATATTTTTCAGCGACACCCTCAATAAAATCACGAATAAAATAAAACGGAACTAATACTAGTAAAGACAGTATCAGCATATATAACATTCTGCGTTCTGAAGAGCCTAAGCCTTTTTTAATTAATTTGCCTGTAAATAAATCTGAAATCATAGAACCGCCCTCTTTCGCAAGAGCTATTACAGTTTCTTTAAAGGCTAAACAAGTTGCTAACAACGTTCCTAAATGCAAGAATGCTGAAAATAAAAAACTATTGCTGTCTTCTGTATTGCCAAATATATGCGCATACAGCATTAAATGTCCTGAACTTGATACAGGTAAAAATTCTGTTAATCCTTGAATAATTCCCTGTAAAATTGCATCTAAAATTGTCATAAATATGTACTCCTTTTTTCCTTATTATATAATTATAATATTAAATTAAATATATGTAGGCGCATTGCTTGCGCCTTTATTTATAAACTATCCGGATATCTTGCCGGACTGGTTTCAATTAATTGATATAAACTTGCAATTGCATCACTTAAACCGCCCATTTCGTCAATTAAACCCATTTCAACAGCTTGTTCGCCTGAAATTACAGTGCCGACATCTGTTGCAAGTTCTTTTGTATTGGTCATGAGCGAACGGAATTGTTTTTCAGAAATATGACTATTTCTCGTGACAAAGCTAATAATTCTATCCTGAATTTTAGAAATATAAGAAAAACTTTGTGGAACACCCAACATCATGCCACTCATACGCACAGGGTGAATTGTCATAGAGGCTGACGGAACAATATAAGATTTTTTTGCACTAACTGATAACGGCACACCAATAGAATGCCCACCACCGACAACAAGCGAGACTGTTGGAGTTTGCATACCGGCGATTAATTCTGCGATTGCTAAACCTGCTTCTACATCTCCACCAACAGTATTTAATAAAATTAATAATCCCTCAATACTTCTGTCTTGTTCGATTGCTACCAGAGCCGGAATAATATGCTCATATTTAGTGGTTTTATTTTGAGAAGATAATTCATAATGTCCCTCTACTTGCCCGATAACTGTCAAACAATGAATTAAATGCTTTGCGTTTTGTGGTCTGATACTGCCAGTATCTTCAATCATTTCAGATTCGTTAAGTTGCTGTTCTGTTTTAGAAGTTTCTTCTTGTTCTTGTTCTTTTGACGGAAATTCTTCTGGCGGATGAATTTCTCCTAAATTTTCATCTTGCATAAAATTACTCCTTTCAGGGCTTGTGTAATTTAAAATTAGTATTCCTGAAAAATGAAATTCTATGCAGAATCTTATTT
>CAMWHN010000051.1 GCA_947174085.1 uncultured Ruminococcus sp. | reverse complement strand
GATGAGGAGCAATCCTATTGAAAATGGACACGATGAACAAGGAATGAAACATAAAAGCTATTTTATAACTTTTTATAAGTTTTCAGTAACGGTTAATTAATTATGGCACGTATTAAAGGCGCATTAGCGACACGTAAAAGAAGAAATAAAACACTGAAACTTGCAAAGGGCTATTTCGGTGCAAAGAGCAAACATTTCAAGATGGCAAAACAGGCTGTCATGAAATCCGGTCAGTATGCATATATTGGCAGAAAGCAGAAGAAAAGAAACTTCCGCCAGCTTTGGATTGCTAGAATTTCTGCTGCTGCAAAAAGCAACGGCATGAATTATTCTACATTCATGAACGGCTGTAAAAAAGCTGGTATTACACTTAACAGAAAAATGCTATCTGAAATTGCAATCCATGATACAGCAGGATTTGCAGCAATTGTAGAAAAGGCAAAGTCTGCTCTTTGATTCAGACAATACCAGAACACGCCGGTAAAATGGCGTGTTTTGTTGTATTGCCTTATAGGAGAAATAATAATGCAAAAAAATTTTCAAATTACTTCAAAAGATAATCTGGCTGTGAAACATTATAGAAAATTGCGTGATAATAAAAAAGCAAGACGTACAGAACAATTATTTGTAATTGAAGGCTTACGAATTGTGAAAGACGCATTGCAATATCCGTTTTTGATACAGCAAATATTTCTTACAGAAACTTTTTGCCATAAATATCAAGATATATTACAGCAATTACAAGAAATACAAATATTTTATATTCCAGATTATATAGGCGATTATTTAACAGATACAGAACATACACAAGGCATTTTTGCAATATGCAAAATGCAGAAACAAAAGCCAATTTCAGAATTACTGCAATCTAACGGAAGATATTTAGTATTATGCAATTTGCAGGATACAGGCAATATGGGCATGATTTTAAGAACATGTGACGCATTGGGAATTGATGCTGTTTTTACTAGTTGCTGTTGTGAATTATATAGCCCAAAAACAATCCGTTCTGCAATGGGTTCAGCTCTTAGAGTTTCTGTCTGGGACGAAGCAAATCCTATGCATTTGCTTGAATTATTACAAGAACAGCATATTTATAATTATGCTTCTGTTCCTGCAAAGCAAGCAGTTGCTTTAACAGATTGTCATTTTCAAAATGGTTGTGCTGTTTGGATTGGCAACGAGGGGAACGGCTTGCCAGAAGAAATTATTTCTGCATGTGATAATAAAATTACAATTCCTATGCGTGGCGGTGCAGAATCTTTTAATGCTGCAATGGCGGCTGGAATTTTAGCATGGGAATTGATGAAAACAAAATAATTATGAAAAATTATTATATTATTAGGGAGGCGGGATTCGTGCTTGATGATGCTGTCATAAGTTATTGGATTTGGCTTGTCATGATAATGGGAGTTGCGAACAAACGCACAATGGAACTTGTAAAAGAATATCCCAATATTGAAGCATTATGCCATATGTTATGTGACCCAGATAATGAAATTTTAAAAGAAAAAGAATATCAGAAAGTAATAGAAACACCATTCAGTTCAGCAAAACAAATTTTAGATTCTTGTCGAAAAAATGGCATTGGCATTATCACATGGGGCAGTGCATATTATCCAAAACATTTACGAAATATTTATAATGCGCCGGCAATATTATTTTATAAAGGCAATCTGGAAATTTTACAAACAGAAGAAATTATTACTATTGTAGGTACAAGAAATCCGTCAAATTATAGCATTTCTACAGGTGAACGGCTTTGTATGGAAATTGCCCAACAAGATATTATGATTGCAAGTGGTGGTGCTTTAGGCATGGACAGTGTTGCACATAATTCGGCAATTATGGCAGGAAAACCAACAATTGCAGTTATGGCATGTGGTTTAGATTTTGATTACCCAAAAGATAATCGTGCATTGCGTGCAAAAATCTGTGAAACAGGTGTTATGATTTCAGAATATTTTCCTGGTACACCTGCCTATAGCAGAAATTTTCCTGTCAGAAATAGAATTCTTTCTGGTATTAGCAAAGGAACTCTTGTATTAGAAGCATCTGAAAAAAGTGGTACAATTATTACAGCTAATCATGCATGTGAACAAAATCGAACTGTTTTTTGCTTACCGCCTACGAATATTTTTGATAAGCGTTATGCGGGGCAAGCAAATTTATTGCGTGATGGTGCAACGCCTGTATTTAGTGCAGAAGATGTTTTAGAAATCAAAAATTATCAAATTTATGAGCCTTTACCAAAGCCAGAGAAAAAAAGAAATTTAAAAAAAGAAAAAAATAATTTTAGTTCTGAATCGGAAAAAAAAGAAAAATCAGAATCTATTTCAGTATATCAGATGCCACCAGAAGCAACTTCAGAACAGCAAAAAATTTTAGAATTACTCAAAGAAAGTGGTAAAAATATTAATATGCTTTGTCAGCTTACAGAAATGCATTTTGATATATTATCAACGAATTTAGTAGAAATGGAAATGCAAGGCTGGATTATTAACACAGGTATGGATTGTTATCAATTAGCAGATAATTTAAAATAAAAATTTACAGCAATATTTGATTTTTGATTTGAAAGGAGCGTGCGCCGTGTAAACGGTGAAACTATGTCTAATTTAGTGATTGTAGAGTCTCCAGCGAAAGCTAAGACCATTCAGAAATATTTGGGTGCAGGGTATGAAGTCATTGCATCTATGGGACATGTGCGTGATTTGCCAAAATCTAAACTCGGTGTAGATATTGAAAACGGTTTTACACCGCAATATGTAGATATGAAAGGCAAGGGCGATGTGATTAAAGATTTAAAAAAACGAGCTAAAAAAAGTGATTATGTCTATCTTGCAACTGACCCTGACAGAGAGGGAGAGGCAATTTCATGGCATTTAGCACAAATGCTTGGTCTTGACTTGAATGCAGATAATCGAGTTGCTTTTAATGAAATTACAAAAACTGGTGTTCAAAATGGCATGGCTAATCCACATAAAATTGATTTAGATTTAGTCAATGCCCAACAGGCAAGAAGAATTTTAGATAGACTAGTTGGCTATAAATTAAGCCCGTTTCTTTGGAAAAAAGTCAAGCGTGGATTATCTGCCGGTCGTGTACAGTCTGTAGCAGTTAGATTAATTGTTGACAGAGAAGAAGAAATTAAAATATTTGTTCCTAAAGAATATTGGTCAATTGATGCAAAATTCTATACAAGTGATAATAAAATTTTTTCTGCAAAATTAGCGTCTGTAGACGGTGAAAAAATAGAACTTGTAAATCAGGAACAAACAGAAAAAATTTTAGAACGACTCAGAAAAGCTGAATTTCAAGTGCAGGCAATTAAGAAACGTATTACTAAAAGACAGCCGTCACCGCCGTTTATTACTTCGACATTGCAACAAGAAGCGTCTAAAAGATTAGGATTCCAGTCAAAACGTACAATGAAAACGGCGCAAGAGCTTTATGAGGGCATTGACGTAAACGGCATGGGAGCTGTTGGTTTAATTACTTACATGAGAACCGACAGTTTAAGAATTTCTACAGATGCACAGGAATTAGCAAAAGAATATATTAAAAATAATTATGGAGAAAATTATCTGCCGGAAAAAACTCGTGTATTTAAAAGCAAGAAAAATGCACAAGATGCACATGAAGCCATTCGTCCAACTATGCCAGATGTAACGCCTGATAGTATTAAATCTAGTCTGACTAGCGACCAATATAAATTATATAAATTAATTTGGGAGAGATTTATTGCAAGTCAAATGGCTAATGCTTTATTAAATACTATCTCTGTTGATATTAATGCTGATAATTGTATTTTTAAAGCTTCTGGTTATTCTGTTAAATTTGACGGCTTTACGATTGTTTATGATGATAAAAGCGATTCTGAAGAAAATGAAAAAATGCTACCGCCTTTACAAGAACAGGATATATTAAAAGTTGCTAGTCTTGACGGCAATCAGCATTTTACACAACCGCCGGCAAGATATTCAGAAGCAACTTTGATTAAAGCACTTGAAGAAAACGGCATTGGCAGACCAAGTACCTATGCGCCGACAATTACAACGATTTTAGCTAGAATGTATGTGGAACGTGAGGGTAAACAGCTCCGTCCAACACCGTTGGGAGACGTAACAACACAAGTCATGAAAGAACATTTTCAGCATATTGTAGATGCAGATTTTACAGCCAATATGGAAACAGAACTTGATAATATTGAACATGGTTCAGCAGATTGGGTCGCTATGCTGGATAGTTTTTATCAAGATTTTTCTAAAACACTCGAAAATGCAGAAATGTCTATGGAAGGCAAACACATGAGAATCCCAGAAGAACAAACAGATATTGTCTGTGAAACATGTGGAAAGCCTATGGTAATTAAATTCGGACGTTTTGGGAAATTTATTGCCTGTACTGGTTATCCCGATTGTAAAAATACTCACAAAGTCGTTCAGGAAACAAACGGAATTTGTCCGGTTTGTGGCAATAAAATTATTCAGAAAAAATCAAAACGTGGCAGAAATTTTTACGGCTGTTTGGGCTATCCGGAATGTAATTTTATGACTTGGTTTGTGCCTACTGAAGAACATTGCCCACAATGTCAATCTACACTGTTTAAAAAAGGCGGAAAAACCGGAATGCTGATTTGCCAAAAAGATGGCTGTGGCTATGAAAGGAATTTAAAATGACAGAACATGCAATTGTAATTGGTGGAGGACTTGCCGGTTGTGAATCGGCTTGGCAATTAAGTCAAGCCGGTATTCCGGTTACACTCTATGAAATGAAGCCAAATCGTTATAGCCCTGCGCATCATCATGAAAATTTAGCAGAATTGGTTTGTTCTAATTCGTTAAAAGCGTCTCGGCTGGGTTCTGCTGGTGGATTACTCAAAACAGAAATGGAATTACAAGACAGTTTGTTAATTTCCTGTGCGAAAGCTTGTGCTGTTCCGGCAGGGGGTGCGCTTGCTGTTGACCGTGAATTATTTTCAAAGCTTGTCACTGAAAAAATTCAAAATCAAAATTTAATTACTGTGATTCGTGAAGAAATTACGGAATTACCTGATAAAAATGCGATTATTGCAACAGGTCCATTGACTTCGGATTTGCTTGCGAAAAAAATAGAATTGCTTTGTGGTAGTAGATTAAGTTTTTTTGATGCGGCTGCGCCTATTGTTTCTGCCGAAAGTCTGGATATGCAAAAGATTTTCCTGCAATCCAGATATGACAGAGGCGAAGCAGATTATTTAAACTGTCCTATGAATCAAGAAGAATATGAAAATTTCTGGCATGCTTTAGTAACGGCTGAACAAACTCCCCTACATGAACATGATAAAGAATTTTTTAAAGTATATGAAGGGTGTATGCCTGTAGAAGTTCTGGCATCAAGAGGAATTGACACACTTAGATTTGGCTGTTTAAAACCTGTCGGCTTGCGTGACCCAAGAACAGAAAAAAGACCCTATGCCGTTGTTCAGCTCCGCCGTGAGAATAAACAAGCAACTATGTATAATTTAGTTGGATTTCAGACGAATTTAAAATTCAGTGAACAAAAACGAGTATTTGGCATGATAACTGGTTTGGAACATGCGGAATTTCTAAGATATGGTGTCATGCATAGAAATTTTTTCTTGAATAGTCCTGAATTATTAAATCCAGATTATTCGCTTAGAAATTCTAAAAATATTTTCTTTGCTGGACAAATTACAGGTGTTGAGGGCTATATGGAATCAGCTTCTAGTGGGATTATTGCAGGGAAAAGCCTTGCTAGAAAATTACAAGGTAAATCTGCGTATATTCTGCCAAAAGATACTATGACAGGTGCTTTAGCAAATTATGTTAGTCATGGCGGATTGGCTGAATTTCAGCCTATGGGCGCAAATATGGGCTTATTACCTGCATTGCCTGAACGTATCAGAGGCAAACAAGAACGCTATCAGAAAACAGCAGAACTGGCTGTTGCAAGACTGACAGAATTTTTAAGAAACTTGGAGTAAATTAATTTATGAAAATTATTGTAGACGCTTTCGGTGGTGACCATGCGCCGTTAGAAGTAATTAAGGGTTGTCAACTGGCAAAACAAGAATTACAAGTAGATATTATTTTGACAGGTGATGAAAATAAAATTAAACAAGTTGCTGAACAAGAAAATTTAGATATTTCAGGATTTGAAATTTTACAGGCTGATGAAATTTTTGATATTCATGCACAGCCGGCAAGTATTCTAAAAGAGGGTAGAAATACTTCTCTTGCAGTAGGCTTGCAAGCACTTCGTAATGGCAAAGGTGATGCTTTTGTCAGTGCCGGAAGTACCGGCGGTTTGGTAACAGGCGCAACGCTTTTAACAAAGCGCATTAAAGGCATCAAACGTCCGGCTCTTGCACCAATGTTGCCATCAGCTCAAAATAAATTTATGCTATTAGATGCCGGTGCAAATACAGAATGCAGAGCTGACATGTTAGTACAGTTTGCTGTTATGGGAACGGCTTACATGAAGTGTGTCAAAAATATTGAAAATGCAAGAGTTGGTTTATTAAATATTGGTGCGGAAGAAACAAAAGGACGTGAACAGGAATTACAGGCTTATGAATTATTAAAAAATGCACCAATTAATTTTATTGGCAATGCCGAAGCAAGAGAACTTCCAGAAGGTAATTATGATGTGATTGTCTGTGATGGTTTTTCTGGTAATATTACATTAAAGCTTTATGAAGGCATGGGAGCTTTATTTCGAGATAATTTAAAAAAATGGTTCAGCGGTGTAAAAGGCAAATTATCGGCTTTGTTATTATTAGATAAAATTAAAGATTTTCAAAAATTAATGGATTACAAAGAAGAAGGTGGCGCAATTTTATTAGGAATTGCTTATCCAGTAATTAAAGCACATGGCAGTTCTGATGCAAAGGCGTTTTATAATGCGATTCGTCAGGCTAAAAAATGTGTAGATGGGAATATGATTTCTGTGATTACAGATATTCTTGAAAAAATGAAAGGAGAAAATTAATTTTTATGAATATTTCTTTTTCAGAATTAGAAAAACAAATTGATTATTATTTTAAAAATAAAGAATATATTTATGAAGCCTTGTCGCATTCGTCTTATGCGAATGAGAAAAAAAAACAAAGAAAAAGTAATGAAAGACTGGAATTTTTAGGCGATAGTATCTTATCATTAGTTGTATCACAGTATTTATTTGAACATTATCCGGATTTGCCTGAGGGAGAATTGACAAAAATCCGTGCGGCTTTGGTCTGTGAAAAATCTCTGCATAGATTTGCTTTAAAAATTCATTTGGGAGATTATTTATTATTGGGCAAAGGTGAAGCACACACGGGTGGTCGGGAACGTCCGTCTATTTTAGCAGATGCTTTTGAAGCTGTCATTGCGGCAATTTATCTTGACGGCGGTTTAGAATCTGCTAGGACACATATTTTGCATTTCATTCCCAAAAATATTCCTGAAAAACATTCTATGTTATTTGGCGATTATAAAACAGCTTTACAAGAAGTCATTCAGAAAAATCCAGAAGAAAAAGTAGATTATCAATTAATGGAAGAATCAGGGCCAGACCATAATAAAACATTTGTGGTAGAAGTTTATTTAAATTCTAATGTAATTGGCAAAGGAATTGGCAAAAGCAAAAAAGAAGCCGAACAAATGGCTGCAAAAGAAGCACTTGCTTTAATGGGTTATGAAGATGCGTCATAATAATATTTCTATTTTTATTCCACATGCCGGCTGTGAATATCAGTGTGCTTTTTGTAATCAGAAAATTATTACTGAACAAAATAATTTGCCTCATAGTGCTGATATTAAAAAAATTTGTCAGCAAGCTATGCTTGAAATTCCTGATAAATCTAAGATTCATACGGAAATTGCTTTTTTCGGTGGTAGTTTTACAGCAATTAAAAAATCATATATGCTGGAATTATTAGAATCTGCACAAGAATTTATTGGCGAAAATAAATTTTCTGGTATTAGAATTTCAACCAGACCCGATTGCATTAATTCTGAAATTTTAGAATTATTAAAAAATTATCATGTGACTAGCATTGAACTTGGCGCACAGTCTATGTCTGATAAAGTCTTGTTTGCCAATCAAAGAGGACATACTGCACAAGATATTATTTCTGCGTCTAAATTAATTCAAGAATATAAATTTGAATTAGGCTTACAAATGATGATAGGTTTATATCAAAGCACTTGGCAAGATGAATTAGAAACTGTTGATAAAATTATTAAAATTAAGCCTGATACGGTTAGAATTTATCCTGTCGTGATTTTAAAAAATACGAAACTTGCTGAAATTTATCAAGCCGGAAATTATAGGCAAGAATCACTGGATAATATAATTGAAATGACAGCTAGTTATATGCAGAAATTTATGAAACATCATATTAAAATTATCAAAGTCGGATTACATGCCAGTGAATTTGTAGAAGCTGATAAAATTGCCGGATATTATCACCCTGCATTTCGTGAACTGTGCGAAAGCAGAATTTATCGAAATCAAATAGAGAAAATTTTAAAAAATTTAGAATATATGAAATATCAGCAATTAATATTTGCTGTTAATGGCAAATGCGTGAGTAAAGCAATTGGACAAAAAAAATCTAATCTAAATTATTTTAAAAATAAATTTTTCTTAAATATTAAAATCAAAACTGACGAAAATTTAGGACTTTTTGAAGTAAAATTGCTGGAGGAGTAATATCATACATGTATCTGAAATCTTTAGAATTACAAGGATTTAAGTCTTTTCCGGATAGAATTAAATTATGTTTTGACAAAGGTGTAACGGCAATTGTAGGCCCTAACGGTAGCGGAAAAAGTAATATTAGTGATGCAGTGCGTTGGGTACTTGGAGAACAGTCTACAAAGACACTTCGAGGCAATAAAATGGAAGATGTTATTTTTTCCGGTACGGTCGGCAGAAAACCTACAGGTTTTGCTTCTGTAACACTAGTGATTGATAATAGCGAAAATCGTTTAGAAAATTACGAACAGGAAGTTAGTATTACAAGAAAATTATATCGCAGTGGAGATAGCGAATATCGCATTAATGGTAAGGCTGTTAGATTAAAAGATATTAACGAACTTTTCATGGATACAGGTCTTGGGCGTGATGGCTATTCTATTATTGGACAGGGTAGAATTTCTGAAATTGTGAGTGCAAGAAATAACGAACGACGTGAAATTTTTGAAGAAGCTGCCGGAATTTCTAAATTTCGTTATCGCAAAATAGAAGCAGAACGTAATTTAGCACAGGCACAGGAAAAAATGGAACGTGTGCAAGATATTTTTTCAGAACTGGAAACCAGATTAGAACCGCTTAGATTACAGTCAGAAAAAGCTAAAAAATTTTTAATTCTCGCTGAAGAAGAAAAAAAATTAGAAGTTTCTGTTTGGGTACAGCAATTAGAAGATTTGCAAGAAAATCTGAAAAATTTACAAGAAATATTACTGATAAATCGCACAGAATATGAAAATACAGAGCTGGATATTACAAACGAAGAAATGAAAATCCAGACTTGTTATCAAAATATACAAGAATATTCTGAAAAAGCTGAAATCGCACATGCTGATATAAAAGCTTTTCAAGAACAGTCTGCACAAGCAAAATCTGATATTGCTGTTTGGAAAAATGATGTAATTCATAGTCAGGACGCTTTGCAAGTTTCGAAAAATCGGCATGAACAAGAATTACAAGAACAAAATCTCATGTTTGCTAAATTAAAACAGGCAGAAGAAAAAAATTCTGATATGCAAAAATTATTTCATAATACCCAAAAGGCTCTTGTAAATGCAGAACAGGAATTTCAGAAAATTGAAAAAATATTCCAGTCAGAAGACGAAAATACCAAACAAGCAGATAAAAATTTACATGTATTAGAATTACAGAAAAGTGAATTACAGTTTGCGATTCGTTCCGCAGAAGAAAAACTAGAGCAAATTTTAACAGAAATTGCGAATCTTGAAATAGAACTAGTTTCTAATCAAAAAAATTTGCAACAGGCGGAAATTATTTATCAAGAAGCTTTTAATAATGTGCAAGATTTGCAAAATCAAGTTTCTCTACAAGAACAAAAACTTGCTGATTTTCAGAAAATTGCACAAGATTCCAGAATACAAAAAGAACAGGCTGATAAATTATTAAAAAAAATTAGTTTTCAATTGCAGGATAAAAAACAACGACATAGAATTTTAACAGATTTAGAAAATAATATGGACGGGTTTTCTGGTAGTGTGAAAGCTATCATGCGACATGTTAAGAAAAATAATTTAACTGATATTTTTGGTAGTGTAGCGCAATTGATTCAAGTAGATTCAAAATTTAGTACTGCTATTGAAACAGCTTTGGGTGCAAGTGTTCAGTATTTAATCGTTGCAGATGAAACTTCTGCAAAAGCTGGGATTCAGTTCTTGCGTGACAGCAAAGCCGGACGTGCGACTTTTTTACCATTGACAACTACAAAAGCCAGATATATTAGTCAGCAAGATTTAGATTTATTTTCTAAAATGTCTGGATTTATTGCCGTTGCAAGTGATTTAATTACCTGTGAACCAGTTTATAGGCAAGTTGCGGAAAATCTCTTAGGCAGAATTATAATTACGGAAAATTTAGATTCCGGAGCTGTTATCGCAAAAAATTGTAATTTTAGATTTCGCATTGTTACGATAGATGGACAAGTAATTCATGCCGGTGGGTCTTTTACAGGCGGTTCTGTTCAGAAAACAGGCGGTATGCTTACTAGAAAAACAGAAATTTCTGCGTTACAAGTAGAAATTAAAAATTTAGTTTTGAAAATGCAAGAAGCAGAAGCAAATGCACTAAATTATGCTGAACAGGCAATGCAAATTGAAAAAAATTTAAAACTAGAA
>CAMWHN010000050.1 GCA_947174085.1 uncultured Ruminococcus sp. | reverse complement strand
CATATCTTTATTTTATCATAGTATTTATTGTCTGTCAAGTTGATTCACTATATCTTTGCAGTCGGTAAACGGTCAAGAATTGCTTGTAAAGACAATCCCGAAAATTCAAAGCGTATTTTTACAGTCTCACCCGGAAACATGAACTGATTCTTTTCACGCAGATCGCCCTCGTCAAAATCATATTCACGCTCTAAATGAAAACTCTCTCGATGTTCTGTAATTGCTGAAATCCTGTCAATTCTAAAATATATCGGCTTATACCTTGTATCATCTGCATCATAGGCAATCAAATAAAAATAATACTCGCTGAACATGATAGATACAGGCTTAATTTTATGCTTTACTTCATCACGGTTCATTTTATAGTAGGTAATAGTGATTGTACGCTTTTCTTCAATTGCCTGAATGATTTTCCATAGATTATCTATTACAGATTTGCAATCGGATTTTACCTCATGATAGTGATAGATTTCCTTGCGGATAAGATTTCCCAATATTCCCTTATCCTGAATGGTTGTGAATTTTTTCAGCTTTGCGATCAATACCAGAACATCTTCTTTACTTAATGCACGACTGCCTAAAATAATCTTTACCAGTGCAAAAAGTTCCTTGTTTTTCAGAAATTCATCACTGTTTAATATGTATGCCTTGTCTCTGTGGGAGTAGGTTAATTCTGCATTCTGCATCAGTTCACGATGGTCTGACAAAAATTTCTGAATTTCAGAAATATCCCTGCTGATACTTTTGGCAGATACCTTGTATTCTTCTGCGAGCTTTTTAACAGTAATTGCTTCTCCACGCAAGGCACGGAAGAAAATTTCAAGCATTCTGTAAGACTTTTGATTTTCCATTGTTCACACCCTTTCTTTTCCTATTATAACACAAGAAGCAGACAGACGTATGTCTCACTAATAATCTTCTATATTTTACACAAAAACATAGTGCTGTTTTTTATACTTTTATACAACTATACATCTGATTTTCTGAAAAAATTTACGAGCAAAGAAATATTTGCTCTGTAACTAAGGACTATACTCACTTTAGGCATGAAATCAACCCCGATACCATCGTAATCTTATTAAAAAAATCTCAGCCACATTATTTGTGACTGAGATTCTCTTGTAATTAATACTCTTCAGCAAGCAACATTGTACAGTTTTCACCGTCGTCGATTATGTAGACTTTAGCTGTAACCGCTTTTGTCATTGTTGGCAGAATATATGTCATTTCATACTTAGGCTGTTCTGCTGTGTGGTGAATTATCTGCAAGCCGTTCTGTTCTGTCAGTCTGAAAACCTGCAAATAGTCTTTCGGCTCAGGCATTCTGTCAACTACTTCCCACATGAACATTTGAAGTTCAAGCGGTATTTCAGCATCTATACCTCTTGTAAGGTATCTCGGTTTACTTTCCTCAAACATGGTTTTCACTCCTCTCTTACTCTTGATTCAAAAAGAGCATACAGCTCTCCTCGTCTGATAGTTATGATTTCATTCAGTTTATCAGCCATTCCTAACCCTGTATTAATTTCTATTTCAAGGTGATATGGATACACTGTAACCTTGTTTACATATTGCTGTATGAATGTACGAAAAGTTTCTGTATTGCGTTTCAGTCCTTTGAACTCATCTATTATCGGTGCAAAATCTTTGTACTCAATCGGCACATACTGATGCATTGTTGACAGCTGTATTTCAACTTCTGCACGTTTCTGCTCTAATTGTTCCGCTCTTTCAATAAGACTTTCAGTGATAATACCTTTCTCGACTGCTTTTGTAATGTTGTCAAGATTCCCTTGTATTTCGTCATATTCAGCCTTTACAGATTCATAACTTGAATCATACTCACTGTTGTACTGACGAATATATGTGTTTACATTGTTTACAAGATGTTTCAGTGAATTAGCATTAAAAATTTTCTTTCTGAGCAGTTCAACAATATATACATCTAAGTAATCTTTATTAATTTCTTTATTCTTGCATTCTGAACGGTGTGCATTACAGCGATACGTTGCAAGTCTTGTTTTACTTCTGCCTGAAAATCTGAGGTTTCCTTGCATTCTTTTTCCGCATATTCCGCAGAAAATCTTACCTGTAAGCAAGTAAAATTCTTTGGAATGATATTGACCTGTATTACGTCTGTTAGCAGCTTTCTTGCGTTGTACTTTCTCAAAAAGCTTTTTGCTGATTATTGCAGGACAGCCACCCTCTACCCTTATGACCTTATCGGAAGTCTTGTAATTATGATTGTTTCGCTTTCCGTCAACCTTAGCGGCAGCCTTATTGAACACAAAAACACCTGTATATTTTTCGTTGTTAAGAATTTCATACAAGCTGTTTTTACCGAAAATACAACCTTTTTTGGTCTTGTAGCCGTGTTCATTCAGATAATTGATAATTGCCGTATAGCCGTGACCGTCAGCGAACATCTGAAATATTATTTTGACTGCTTTTGCTTCGTGTTCATTGATTATCAGGCGTTTATTCTCGTTCAAATCGTATCCAAGAGGCGTACAGCCTCCAGTGTGTTTGCACTGGAGAGCTGTTTCATTCATACCTTTCATTACCTCTCTTGACAGGTTTTTTGAGTAATACTCCGCCATACCTTCAAGAACACTTTCCATCATAATACTTTCGGGACTGTCGTCCATACGTTCAAGAACACTGCAAAGTCTTACATTGTTCTTTTTCAAGCGTTTTTTATAGATTGCACTGTCATATCTGTCTCTTGAAAATCTGTCTAACTTGTGTACAAGAACTATTTCAAAAATGCCTTTACTGCTATCGGTTATCATCTGCTGAAATTGTGGTCTGTTGTCAGTTGTTGCAGAACGTGCTTCATCCGTGTAGGTTGCAACAATCTGCCAGTGATTCTGTTTGCAAAAGCTATTCATTGCTCTGACCTGTGCATCGATTGACTCGCTACGCTGATTATCGCTTGAAAATCTTGCATACAGTGCAACTTTTGGTATATTCAGCATTTTACCACCTCAACAGGCAGATAGATATCTTCACCGTAGCTGTCTCCGAGAATTTTTACACCGTGAAGATATGCTTTGTTACTGATATTCAGCACCTCAACAAATTCCATTTCTGATACCTTGAACATCTGATTTTCTGAACCGTCAAGCACAACAAAGCAACCGATATCGTCGAGGTTTTCAACGTCGTATTCTGTCATCATCTGTGTTGCTTTGTTGAAGATGTATTCCCTGATTTCAGGCTCAGGGAAAGCCTTTATTTCTTCAAGATTAGTCATTTTTATCATGTGTTTTCCTCCTTAAAATTATAGGGTTCAAGAGTCCATTCTGTGCGGATTTTAGGTGTCAGAGGGTGATAGCCTTCTTCTCCGATTTGGTACAGCTTGTTTGCATACGGTTCAAGAAGTTTCCAAATGTCTTTCTGACGTTCACGAACTCGCTGACTGTTGTTTCCAACACTTCCCCATGCAATAATTATTGCATCACTCATAGTCGCATACTGTTCTATGGTTTTATCAGTGTCATTGTCTATGAGGTCGCCGTCCGAGTTAAATCTCAGACTGAGTTTTAGCATTATTTTACTGTACAGATTGACGATATTCACACAACCGAATCCCAGTTCATTCAGATTATTGATAACAAGCATTGTTGTCAAATCCATATTGAGAGTATCAGCAGTGTTTGGATTTATCATGATTATCATAGCTGTTTTTTTGTTCTTGTCCCACCCCTTACGTAGCAGTAAACGATGTTCTCCATTGTCGGAAAACAAAGCCTTACTTTTGATTGTTGCCGTTTCAGTTTTCATGATTACCTCCTTTCAAAAAATCGGGCAGAACATCAAGTCCTGCCCATTTACAGGTTATTTTTTCTTTCTGAGTGCCTTGAATACTTTCACTGCACACACTATCACTTCAACGACAACTTCTAATGCTTGCTTCATTCCCCGTCAGCTCCTTTCTTGATTGCATTTGCGAAAACTGCAATTGCAATTGTACTCTCTGCAACAATTGTGAATATTACACCTGCAACAAAACCTTTCATACTCTTCACCTCCTCATATGAACATTGATTTTATTTCTGAAACAGCTTCTTCAAAAAAGTCGCTGTTATACAGCATATCTTCGATTTCGTCCGCTGTATAGCCGTATTCCAGCAACAGCTCTACATCTTTACGGTCTACACCATAGCAACCACAGATTGAAAGTAAATCGTTTTCAAAGTTGTCATCTTCCTCAAAAGCATCATACCAACTGAAATAATGGCGAAATCCATAATCTAATTCTGTGTTTTCAAAAGTACTTGAAGAGAGTTTACCGTCTGAGCCAATACGCACTATATCACCTGTATGTATGTTAACACTCTCGTATTTAGCTTTAAATTTTGCATTCTTTAAAGCTGCTTTGAGTATTTCAGACGTTGAAGCGTAAAGATAGAATCCATATTCCTGAAAGTGAAGCAGTGTTATCGGATTACTGCCCTTGACAAGAAACAGGGTGTTATCATCTCTAAGAATTGTGAAAACAAAACTGCCTTCAACTATCTCTGCAACAGTTTTGATACTTTCAAAATCAACAGTTTTCTGATTTTCCAACAACTGTACCGCAATATAACTGTCCGTTTCAATTTTTGTGTCGGGGAGCATATATTTTTCACGGAGTTCCTTGTCATTGTATAACACTCCATTGTGAGCAAGAGCAAATCCTTTTTCCGATTCAAAGGGGTGATTATTATAGTTCTGCTTTTCACTTCCCTGCGTTGTAAAGCGAGTATGTCCTATGACTGCCATTGTTTCTTTCGGAAAGTATAATCTTACTTTGTGAGCAGGTCTTGCTTTCTTGAAAGTCACCATTTCACCATTCTTGACGTAGCTGATTCCTGTTGCATCTGTACCCCTGACTTCTGCCGCAATGGACAACTCACGCAGAAGTTTTGTTAAAACTCTATGACTGATTTTCTTGCCATAGTTAAGAAATCCAAAAATCGCACACATATTACATTTCCTCCTCTGCAAAAATTTCTTCGTTGATGTAAAGCTGGCGTTCCTTTAAGTACTGCACAAGTTCGGGATAATGGTTCATATCCCTCACGAAAACAGACCATGACATTTTGTCAATATCATCTTCTGAAAACAAAAGAGCCACCCTGCAAATCTCGTTTACGAGCTGCAAAGTGGCTAAAAAGATATTCAATTTCAGTGTTCCACGGAAAAGTCTGAACTCAATAGTGCTGTAATTACGAAGATTAACAGCGACATATCTGCCATATCCACTTTCTTTGGCTTTCTCTAATATTTCCTTGCCTGTCTTTTCTAAACCATAACGTGCAGACCAGCGGTTCATATTATACTCGTTTCTTCTGCTGAATCTGAGCATTTCTGCCCAGTGTTTCTCAATAAAAAACAGAATTTTTGCAATAATGTCCTCCTGTTCTGCCTGATTTTCACCAAAGGCATCACGATTGACGTGAATATGAAGTCCACAAGTGTCTGTCTGATGTGAACGATAGCCCATGTTTACAGCTTCATGCAGAATGCTTTCCCAGTCCATTTCGTTCATGTGGTAGTCAAGTGTCATTGGATGGGAAACAATTTCAAAACCGTCATTCAAACTTCCGTCTGATTTGATGTAGATGTGTTCGTGTCTGTGGTTTGCAATATCTTTGAGAGTACAGGCATTTTCGCCGTCTTTACCGCCTTTATCTACTTCAAGTTAAACACCAAAGTACATATAGCTTTCGCCATAAAAAATCGGTTCGGGCTTGTAGCTGTAGTCCTCGATTTCGTCATCATAATCAATGTCGTCAAAGCAGTTACAGCAGTAGGGCAAATCGTTATGCCAACATACACTGTCGTCATGGATAATGTTGTCACAACTCTCACATCTGCGATAGTAGTCGTTGAAACATTCTCTGCAAAGATATGTATCATCATCTGTTACACAATCCTCCGTCCAGATTATTTCACCACAGTGATCGCAGGTGATACAGCAGTCGTCAATGCAGTCCTGACAGAGTAAATCCTCTTCGACCCATGTGCCATCATCTTCGTCAAGAACACAACCCCAATGGTCACAGTATCTTTTTTCTTCCATTTAAAAACCTCCAAAAACAAAAATTCCGATAAGGCTGGAATCACCTTATCGGAATTATAATATATATTTGATTTTTGGAGTTGATACAGGTATCTGAAAATCCCAGAAATTTTAAGGATACAAACATATTTGTTGAGATAGTACTCAGAAAAAAGACAGTAACATTCCCGTCACCTTCCTATTCTTATTACTTCATAGATATATCGTCTATGTTTGATATTTTGTCGTTATTTAAAGTAATCGTGACATTTATCGCTGCCCCGACAAGTTCAAAAACGTCCATATCGACTTCAGCAGCCATTCCGTATAGATATTCTTCGGGGATAGTTATGTCAAGTATAGTCCCAAAACTCCATGCAGATTCTGTGCTAAATGCCATTTTTACCGATATAAAGCCTTTTTTTCAGCACTTCCGATTGCAAGTAAAATTCCCTCAACTACTCTTGCTTCCGTTCTAACAATATTTCTTAACATATCATCATTTCCTTTCATAAGTATTTTTGTTGATTTATTTATAGAAATACCGCCTTTAAGCGATATTTTTATCTGCTCCTCACCGACTTCTATTTTGTCGATTACACTTCTCAAAAAGTATTTATTGTTAATGCTGTTTCTAACTTGTAAAAACTCATTGAACCTATTCTGTATAATCTGTAAGTCATATTCTGTAAAAGTATGTGTATCTCTTGTAAGATTCTGTATTTTAAAATTTGTCTGCTTTTTCTCCTGTTCAATTCTTTCAAGCCTGTTCATGATTGCATTTGAAGCCTTACCTTTTTCAAGTGCTTTAAGAAGGTTTTCGTGAGAAGTTTCAAGTCCTGACAATTTACTTCTTAACTGTTGATATTCTTTATCCGATTCAAGCTTTGTGTTGTTTGATAGATTATTTAATCCCGAAAGTAGCAACTCTTTATTAGGTTCGGAAAATATACAGGTACTTATTGCATTGATTACAAATAATTCAATATATTCTGCTCTTATCGGCTTATTTCCACATTTTTTGATACAGTTATATTTATGGTATCTTCTACCCTTGGAGTAGCTGATACTGCCACACATCGGACTTCCGCAATTACAGAAAATTATTCCCGTAAGTGGGTAGTATCTGTCAGGTGTTCGATTATTGGCTTTATTAGCATTCTCTTTTAATCTGTCCTGTACTTTATTGAAAATCTCTTCAGAAACTATCGCAGGACAGCCGCCCTCAATTTTTATATATTCATCTTTTCGACCATGTGTATTTCTATGCCCGTCTGAATCTTTTGCAAGAGCTTTATCCCAAGTGTAGCAGCCACGATATTTCTCGTTGTGAAAGATTTCGTTAAGAGCATTTGCCTTAAAGTCGTTGCCTTTTGCGGTTTTATATCCATGCTCTTTTAACCATTTTATTATGTCAGAAGTTCCGAAACCGTCAGCATATAACTCAAACATTTTTCTGACCGCTGGAGCTGTTGTCTCGTCTATCTCCAAAAGCATCGTTTCACGGTCAAGTTTAAAGCCATATGGAGGTTTACCGCCTGTATGTAAGCAGTTTTCAGCCGCAGAAGTAAGTCCTTTTCTTGTTTCTCTGCTCAAATTACGGCTGAAATTCGCACCTATCGCCGCAAGCATAGCCGTTGCAAGACCTGCCGAATCGTCAGAGATGTCAATACCATCAGCCACTGCTATGACTTTTATTTTGCTTTCTCTGAACCTTTTTAAATCATTAAACATATTTGTTTCGTCTCTGTGCAATCTGTCAAGTTTATGCACAAGAATTACATCTATACCGTTTTCTTCAAGATATTTTATCATCTCTTTATAGGCAGGTCGATTGGTATTCGTTGCGGAATATCCCTCTTCACGAAACACCCTGACTAATTTTATATTATTTGTTTCTGCATATCTTTTAAGTATTCTATCCTGAAAATCAAGAGAGTAATTTTCCACCTGTTTTTCGGAAGAAACTCTTATATATGCAATTGCTTTAATTTGTTTTTGTAATCTCATTTTCAGAATCCTCCTTTATGGACTGGTAAATGTCGAAAAGTACCGATACTGTGGAACTTATTATATCATCAGATGTATTATTTACAGAATTGTTGACTACTGAACTATAGTTAAATTTTCTGTCGGATATATTGTTTTTGCTTATGTCATCTCTATTTATTGTTATATGTTTTATTTGCATTTTATCACCCCCTAAGCCTCGACTTTCGTAGAAGTCAAGGCTTGTAACGAAAATTTTTAATCTGAATAATTGTCGTAAGTTTTTTTCTTGTCTAAATGCTCGTATTTTCTGAATTCGTCAGAAGCAAATTTAAATTGATAGCAAGTGACAGGCACTCTGTTTATATGGAGCTTGGATTTTAAACCATTCGCTTTTTCCTTACCCTGACGAATTAGATATCCTGCTTTGTCAAGCTCTTTTATTGTCGTTTTTAAGTCCTTAAAGCCTGCTTCGGCAAGTATCTTTGCGGTTAGATTTTCGGTTATCGCAACGGAGGTAATAAATGACTGGTCATTTCCGATACAGTAACGATTGATTTCCGTACTGTTTTCATGACCTGCAACATAAGCCTGAATTGCCTGTAAAGCGTTATTCGAAAGGTTATATTCACAAGAAATCACCTTATTCTGCTCCTGCATGACAGCCGCTACACCGTCAAAGTCAATTTCAAGACCGAGTTTACAAAGAATATTAGCCGTTAAGTATGTTAAAGCGTATGTGTCAACAAGTCTGTCCGTGTAAGCATTATGTGAATTAACTGTAAGTTTCCTCATACTTTCTTTTGCAGATTCATAAGCTTTTTCTAATTTTAATATATTTTTCATGAGATAGTTTATGAAAACTTTTCCGAGAACGCCATAGTTATGACTAATAAAATTATTTATTCTGTCGGCGTGTTCTCTGCTGTTTGTAAAGGAAAGATTTTCAGCATTGTGGATTCTTACCACAAGACCGCCGTTCTGTGACTTGTCACTTGTATGAAAATGCTCTTCACTGCTCATAACTACCACTGTATTCCAAGTACCGCTGGATTTTTCAGTACAATCAGGATTTAAACGATATTTTTCTCTTTCCTCGTATATCGTGTAACCAAACTCCGCTGTATTTACATTTCCTGCAATTGTCGATTCATCAAGGAACATTGGCACTCCGAAACGACCGCCTAATCTTTTGAACATTGCATTATTTGTGCTTAACATTGCCGTAAAAATCTTATCTGAACATGGGTCAGACCACATTGATGCACATAGTCTGCTTGAAATCGTTTTACCCGTTGAAGATGTTCCAACAGCATTTATTATATATGAATGAAGTGGAATGTTATGTTTTAACTTTAAAACAGACATAAGTGCTGCGGACATTGAAGCAGATAAGAGATATTGAATAGGAATGCTGTCTGAAATTAACTCATTTAGAGCTTTGATATATTCGTCTGAATTTCTGAAAGTATTATGAGATTTTAGTACTGCATTTTCGTAGCCAGTAAACTTTAACTCACCATTTCTATTGGAGAATCCTAACTGTTCTTCTGCCGATTCTGTTGGCATGGCTGCAAGAATTTTCTGAAAGTAGATGCTCGCCGTCATTTCATAACCGATATTTACATAAATGTTATACTTGTTTAAATCTTTTAAATTTGCTTTTGCGAAAACGTCTGCCGAAACTGTGATATTTGATGTATCAAGGTCATCACTTACCTGAATCTCAACACTGACTTCGCCATTTGGACTCTTAGCTTTTTTCATTATTGTGAATCCACTGCATAACCATTTGAAAACTCTGTCTGCAATCTTCATTGCATAGGCATTTTTTACCTTTATAACGTCAACTGGAACTCTTTTGCCGTTGCCGCTTATCATTTCAGACTGTACAGCATTTTTCATTAGTTTTCTGTAAGTTTCCTCGCTAACTTCTACACTGGAGTATATCGCTATTTCAAAATCCTCAGCCGTCTGAATATCCGAATTATCTTTTATGATTGGAAGTTCATCAGTATCATCTGGTTCTTCGGCATGATTTTTTTCTGTTTCTACAAATATCTTGGATTTTCTTGGAAGTAGTTTTCTGGTTTCATGAGTAATCTCAAAGTTGTTTTCGCCTACTTCTTTTTCCTTGACTGCCCTGAATGGAACGCTGTTTGCTGTTGTATCTCCATTTATAGCGGTGATACTAATTTTAGGCTTACTTTCAGAACTATTGCCAACAGGTTTAGAAATCTTATGTTTAATCATAGTAGTGTACCGTCCTTTCAAAAATTTTAAAATGTTTCGGGAGGGAAGAAGCCCTCCCGATTCTGGATTAAATTTTATTCATCTTGTTCATCTGAGTCACTGTATAGGTATTCAAAGTCTTTGATGTTGCTGAACTTATGTTCGTCTTTTGAAGTACTCGTTTTTGTAGTGAAAGTTACATCATAATTTTTGATTTCAGAAAAATCAATTTCCTCATTTTCGTTCACGAATGGCTCAATAACGTCGAACATGGGCTTGCTTGCATAGTCTGCAAGGTCTGCCGAGTTCTTATATAACGTGCCGTCAGTTAGCTTGATTTTTAGATATACCCTGTTTGTTTCTTCGTTGTACTCAACAGATTGGATAACGCCCTCATGTGTGCCGTCCTTGATGTAGTAAGTACCAAGACGATTTGCCTTTTCACTTGCGAGTTTTTTAATCTTACTTAATTTCATAGTATTACCTCCAAATAAAATATTTTGCTCGTTAAAATTGTTTTTGAATTTCGGACTGATTAAATATTCAATTTTCAAGTTTCTACAGAGGTTTTCCTCTGTAACGTGAGTTCGACAAAAAAATCAGTCAATTAGATACAAAAAGCCATTTTGCAT
>CAMWHN010000049.1 GCA_947174085.1 uncultured Ruminococcus sp. | reverse complement strand
GTTTTTCGTTCATATTTTCAGTCCCCAAAATTTGTATAATTCATATATTATTATATCACACTTTCTACCAAATTGCAATACTATTTTTACATTTGATTTGCTTTGTCAATTTTTTCTGAAAAAGTGTCGATTATCTCAATTTCTTATTTTCTTAGTAATTTTTGACAACAGAGACAGAAAACACACTTCTCCAAAAAATCTTATCTATCCTTTGCTTTGAGTAGTATCGTTAGCATTCTGTGTTGACTGAGCATCCCGTTATCATCCGAACCTGAGTATCTGAACTTCTGACTGTCATCCAACAACAGAGAGAAAAACAACAGTCAATGCAGAAACCAAAGATTGCTTCATCCGTTGTTTTTTTAGGACAAAGTGAACTGATGCAGAACCAGAACAACACCTATCCTGTCACCAACACAAAAGTAGTACTCCGGAAGAATATTTTCCAAAGACCTCTTTCAGGCTTATTTTTTCTCGAAGAGTCTTTTTAAAAGTGGAATTTTTAAAGTGTTCTTCCAGAACTGTTTTTCTCAAAAAGTGTTTCAACATTTGCAGATTCTAAAGAATTCTTTCAGGAGTGTTACTTTCAAAAGGCTTCTTATTTTCTGGGCATCCAGCGAAAAAAAGAACACAACCCGAAAGCTGTGTTCTTTGACTGTTTAATATTCTTCCGCTAAAAGCATAGTGCAGTGGTCGCCGTCATCGATTATGTAGACTTTAGCTGTGACTGCTTTTGTCATTGTTGTCAGAATGTATGTCATTTCATATTCAGGCTGTTCTGTCGTATGGTGAATTATCTGCAAGCCGTTCTGTTCTGTCAGTCTGAAAACCTGTAAATAGTCTTTCGGTTCAGGCATAGCATCAACACACTGCCACATAAAAAGCTGTACATCAAAGGGAATTTCTGCATCAATTCCTCTTGTAAGGTATCTTTTCTTACTCTTTTCAAACATTATTTTTTCTCCTCTCTGACTCTCGACTCAAATAACTCATAGAGTTCTCCTCGTCTGATTGTTACGATTTCATTTATTTTGTCAGCTATACCAAGTCCTGTGCTAATTTCGATTTCAAGGTGATATGGGTATACAGTAATTTTCTTGACATATTGCTGAATAAATGTCCTGAATTTTTCAGTATTTCTTTCAAGTTCTCTGAACTCATCTATTACAGGTAAAAAGTCGCTGTACTCTATCAAAGAAAGCTGATGAATTTCTGACAATTTTATTTCAACTTCTGCACGTTTTTGTTCCAGTTCTTCTGCACGATTTATCAGACTTTCAGTGATGATACCTTTCTCAACTGCCTTTGTAATATTGTCAAGATTCGCCTGTATTTCGCCATATTCAGCTTTTATGTTTTCATAATTTGTATCATAATCGCTGTTATACTGACGAATATATGTGTTTACATTGTTTACAAGATGTTTCAGTGAATTAGCATTAAAGATTTTCTTTCTCAGCATTTCGACAATATACACATCAAGATAATCCTTGTTGATTTCCTTATTTCTACATTCAGAACGGTGCGTATTACATCGATACGTTGCAAGTCTTATTTTACTTCTTCCCGAAAATCTGAGGTTTCCCTGCATACGCCTTCCGCATATTCCGCAGAATATCTTACCAGTGAGCAAGTAAAACTCCTTGCTGTGATAACGCCCAGTATTTCGCTTGTTAGCGGCTTTTTTACGTTGTACTTCTTCAAAAAGTTCTTTTGAAATTATCTTCGGACAGCCACCCTCAATACGAATTATTTTTTCAGATTGTTTCAGTCTACTGCTACTTCTTCTGTTATTTTCATCTTTTGAACCAAGTTTGTTGAATACAAAAACGCCTGTATATTTTTCATTTCGGAGAATTTCATAAAGACTGTTTTTGCCGAAAATCTGACCTCTTTTTGTCTTGTAGCCGTGTTCATTCAGATAATTTATAATTGCCATATAACCATGACCGTCTGCAAACATCTGAAAAATTATTTTGACTGCTTCGGCTTCGTGTTCATTGATTATCAAACGTTTATTCTCGTCCAAATCGTAACCAAGAGGCGTACAGCCTCCAGTGTGTTTGCACTGGAGAGCTGTTTCTTTCATACCTTTCATTACTTCACGACCAAGATTTTTTGAATAATATTCCGCCATGCCCTCTAAAACTGATTCCATCATGATACTTTCAGGACTGTCGTCAATTCTTTCAAGAACACTACAAAGTTTTACGTTATTCTTTTTCAGGCGTTTTTTGTAGATTGCACTGTCATATCTGTCACGGCTGAATCTGTCAAGTTTATGCACAAGAACAATGTCGAAAATGCCTTTACTGCTGTCTGTTATCATCTGCTGAAACTGTGGACGATTATCTGTTGTTGCACTTCTTGCCTCATCTGTATATGTTGCAACAACCTGCCAGTGATTCTGTTTACAGAACTGATTCATCGCCCTGACCTGTGCATCAATAGACTCTGTACGCTGATTATCACTTGAAAACCTTGCATACTGTGCAACTCTCGGAATATTTAACATTCTTTCACCTCAACAGGTAAATAAATGTCCTCGCCGTAACTGTCGCCGAGAATTTTCACGCCGTGAAGATAGTGGGAATTTCCGATTTTCAGAACCTCCACAAACTCAATTTCAGATACCTCGAACATCTGATTTTCTGACTTGTCAAGCACAACAAAACAACCGATGTCGTCAAGATTTTCAACGCCATATTCGTTCATCATTTCGGTTGCCTTGTTGAAGATGTATTCTCTGATTTCAGACTCAGAAATTGCCTTTATTTCGTCAAGATTTGTTGCTTTAATCATTTGAATTTTCCTCCATTTCATAAGGCTCTAACTCCCATTCAGCTCTGACCACTGGAGTTAATGGGTGATAGCCTTTTTCGCCGATTTTGTAAAGCTTGTTTCTGTGATTTTCAAGTAGTTCAAGCAGTTCTGATTGTCTGTCACGAACACGCTGACTATTGTTTCCGACACAACCCCAAGCGATTATTATTGCATCACTCATAGCCGCATACTGCTCAATAATTCCGTCTGTATCGCTTTCCAGTAAATCCTCGTCCGAATTAAATCTCAAAGAAAGTTTTTCCATGATTCTGCTGTACAGATTGACAATGCTTACACTTCCAAATCCCAGTTTATTGAGGTTATTTATTGTAAACATTGTTGTCAAATCCATGTTGAGAGTGTCCGCTGTATTGGGATTTATCATGATAATCATTGCAGATTTTTTATTTTTATCCCACTCTTTACGAAGCAAAAAACGGTGCTTTCCGTCGTCTGAAAACAAGGCTTTACTTTTGATAACCTTAGTTTCTTCTTTCATATTTTTACCTTTCTGCACAAAAGCAGGGTTTTTAAGCCCTGCTTTATGCTGTTCTGATTACTTTTTGCTTTTGAAAATAGCAAGAATTTCAAGTCCGCAAGCCACGCCTGCAAGGAACATTTCGATTGGTGTCATCGTCCTCACCTCCTCTCATCTTTGAATTTTTTATGCTTCGTTGTATTCAAGTGCTATTGCAACTCCACCAACCACAAGCACAAGTGCCAGTCCGCCGAAAAAGTATTCCATGTTTCTCACCACCTTTCAATGTCCTTGATTTCTTTCAACACTTCTTCAAGTTCTGCTGGATTCATGAGCAAATCTTCGATTTCGTCTGTTGTATAGCCAAAATCAAGAAGTAATTTAACATCATCTTCCGATATTCCGAACATTCCGCAGTAATCAAAAAGCAGGTCTTTTTCTTCGCTTACAAAATCATTGTACCAGTCATCACAGCATGAATAATTCCAATAACGTGGAATGAATTTGTCAGCCATTTCAAAAATATCTTTCACTGCTGTTCCGTTAGAATTTATCTGCAAAATTTCTCCGTCTGTCATTTTGACTTCCGTATGTGGATAGTTGAAATTTATGCTGTTTAAAGCGTTTTCAAGGATTTCCTTTGTGCTTGCGTAGACATAAATTCCGAGTTCTGCAAAATGATATACAGCTATTGGATTTGTGCCTTTAACAAGGAAAAGCGTGTTGTCATTTCTGAGGATTGTGAAAGTAAAACTACCTTCAACAAGTTCTGACATCTGCTTGATACTTTTCATATCTGCACTGCCAAAATACTCCAGAAGCTGAACGGCAATATAGCTGTCTGTTTCGATTTTTGTATCAGGGAACATATATTTCTTGCGAATTTCCTTGTCATTGTAAAGTACACCATTATGTGCCAGTGCAAAGCCCTTTTCACTGTAAAATGGATGATTGTTGTAGTTGCATTTTTCACTGCCCTGAGTAGTAAAGCGAGTATGACCGATAACTGCCGTTGTATCTATCGGAAAATACAGCTTTATCTTGTGTGCAGGTTTTGCTTTCTTGAAAGTAACCATTTCGCCGTTTTTAACATAGGAAATGCCTGTTGCATCTGTACCCCTGACCTCTGCACAGACTGAAAGAGCCTTTATCAGCTTTTTCAAAACAGCCTTGCTAACTTTGTTGCCGTGATTTAAAAATCCGAATATCGCACACATTTTAAACTTCCTCCTCTGTAAAAATTTCTTCGTTGACATAAAGTCGGCGTTCTTTCAGATACTGAATCAGTTCATCATATCTGACTGAACGCACAAACTCGCTCCAACTCATTCCGTCGATTTCTTCTTCGGACATAGTTAAAGCCACCCTGCAAATTTCGCTTACGAATTGCAAAGTGGCTATAAATGTGTTGTATCTGAGCGTACCTCTGAAAAGTCTGAACTCAACTGTAGAATAGTTTCTGAGGTTTACAGCAACATAGCGATTTTCGCAGTCTTTCGCCTTGTCAAGAATTTCCTTGCCTGACTTTTCCATACCAAGACGACAGCTCCAGCGATTCATATTGCTCTCTGTACGTCTGCTGAATCTGAAAATCTCATTCCAGTGCTTTTCAACAAAGAACAGAATACGGCTGATGATTTTCTCCTGCTCTCCCTGATTTACACCAAAGGCATCACGATTGACGTGAATATGCAGACCGCAGGTACTTGTATCGTGTGACTTATAGCCCATTTCAACTGATTCATAAAGAATACTTTCCCAGTCCATTGTGTTCATGTGATAATCAAGTGTCATTGGGTGTGAAACGATTTCAAAACCACCATAAATACTTCCGTCCGACTTTATGTAGATATACTCGTCATGAACGTTGGCAATATCTTTAAGACTTCTTGCATTGTTACCGTCCTTACCGCCGTTGTCAATTTCAAGCTCCACACCGAAATATAGATAGCTGTCGCCATAGAAAATCGGGGCAGGCTTATAGTTGTAATCCTCGATTTCATAGTCGCTGTCGATATCATCATAGCAACTGTTGCAGTAAGGCAGTCCATCGTGCCAGTTTACATCATTGTCGTGAATGATGTTGTTACAGTTTTCACATCTGCGGTAGTAGTCATTGTAGCAGTCTACACAAAGACAGATGTTGTCGTCGCTTTCTGCATCGTTGGAATAAACCGTATCACCGCAATGGTCGCAGATAATACATTCCTCGTCCGCACATGACTCACAAAGCAAGTCCTCGCCTACCCATGTGCCGTAGTAGTCCTCGTCAAGAACGTCACCGCAACAGGAGCAGATTCTTTTTTCTCCCATTTCAAAATACCTCCTGAAATAAAAAAATCCTGATAAGGTTGGAAGCTCCTTATCAGGATTATAATATACATTCGGTTTTGTAATTTGATACGGTTGACGTAGAATCCCGTCACCAACAGAAACTACACCTTGAAGTTACTATCTGAGTTTCTGATTGTATCGTAACAAGGAAGAGAAAAACAAGAGTACAAACGACTATTGTAAGGGGTATTCCTTTATTGATTGAACAACAGGACAGTCTCTTCGTCACCTGTTTCAAGATTATGAATAAATATTCCATAGGAATCTTTATAAACACATTTTTCATGGTCAATCATACATGATGTTGCACTGGGATATTTGGTATCGTCCAGATACTGAACTAATTTTGGTACTTTATTGTTATCTGAAAATGAAACTGTATAGAAATGTCTTTCATATACTCCAGTCAAATAATCATCATTACTGTAACTCGTGTTGCCAATAATAAATTGAGTTAAGAGCGACCAATCACTACTCAAAGGTATTTGGTCGTAGACCATGTCCCATTGTTCATCAGTTAATGAATATATATCCGACAGAGCATTGCTTACTAATTTTTTCAATATTTCCTTTTCTTCAGCAGTCGTATTATTTGCTTCCTCAATTGATGCTAAATCAATGAGATTCTCATCTTCCGTAAAAACAGAAAGCAATCTTTTATTACCTGTAATATCTGGTGTATCAATTACCTCGAATGTTTCAAGGTTGTAGAAAGAATAACTATCTTTTGACTCATTTAAAATAACACCATATTTTCCTGAAAAATAGCAGTTGGTCTTGTAGTCGTAAAAAATATCTGTTTCGTTCCATGTAAAGGTATCAGTGTCAAAACAATATAGGTGATTGCTGTAATCTACACCTGCGAATATCTTTGTCCCATAACTTCCGACAATAATTGCTGCATTACTGTCTTCAACAATCCCATGTGCCTTTGTAACTTGAGGTTTTGGTAAATTTTGTACTGAATTAAAGTCATTTGAAATGATTATATAATCATCTTCATATTCACTGCAAATAAGCACTGTTCCGTTATTCAAAATATAAATTTTACCTAAATAATCCGACGGAAGTTCTACCTGTGTTATATTTCCTTCACTGTCCATTTTCTTCAATGTTTTGTCAGATGTATTCAAACAATAAAAATTACCTTCGGAATAGTAGACATCACCACTGACAAATGGAGATAAATCATAAACTGTGGCTTCTTTAGTTTCAATATCATACAAATAGCCTCTTTTGTCGCTATAAGTGCCTTCTGTAAAGACAATTTTTCCATTACTATTAAATGCTTTTGTAATACCGGAAACAAATTCACATTCTTCAAAGCTCGTCACTTCACCATAAGATTCTTTCTTTAAGTTATAGCAAGTATTGAGAACTTCAAAACTTGCTTCTGTTTTCGGGTTTATATACTGTTCAGATTCGCTTTCCGCTTCAATTTCAGTTTCTGATTTTGAATCTGCTGTCTGTTGTTCTGCTGAATTGCTATTATCAATATTTTCATCTTTTTTTCCTTTAATGATACTTACTGGTTCATAACCATCGCCAACGTAAACGCTGATTGTAAACGAAATATATCCGTCACCGTCTTCATCTGTTCCGTGTTCAAGTTCAGTATCGTAATTCCAAGGTGTATTATCTCTTCCGTAAATTTCACTTTCAGAAGCAGTTGTTTCAACACTTCTTCCGCCTTCTGTTTCCAGCAAATATACTTCATCATGTTCTTTAGCTGAAAAATAGATACCATACGAACCCTCAGAACAATAGTAACCAAACTTTCCAGCATCGCAGCTTTCTGGGCAGGTCATAGCTTCCACAAGTCCTATAGGTGAAACTTCAATTGTCTCAACTTTACTTTCTACAGGTGAATCTTCAACTTTCTCAACTTCATCAGCACATCCAGTCACGGAAATACAAACACAAAGAGCCAAGACAGTCATAATAATAGAATTTATTTTCTTTTTCATGCACATCTATCCTTTCTTTCGGAAATTTATTTCAAGTCCCAGATTCATTATAGCATATTGCAATTAAAATTGCAAGTAATTTTTACATATTATTTTAAGTCTATCATAATTCACAAATTCAATGTACAATAATAGTATAAATTTTATGTGGAGTGATGAAAAAATGTTTGAGATTAAAAAGCCTACTGCTTCCAATAAAACAATTCGTATGCCAGATATGCTGATTGAGAAACTGGAAAAACTTGCGACAGAGCATGATATTTCTTTCAATCAGCTTGTGATTCAATGCTGTGAATATGCTATGGAACATCTGAATAAACCTGACGAGGAGAAACAAGAGTCTTGAAATCCCCTCTGATTCTATTATACAAATCATACCAGACAGATGTATGTCCGTTCAAATGAATCTTACAGAATATTCATGAAAAGTTTACGTTTAGCGTTGATGGAGAATCCCACCGTCAACAGCATCTGAGTATCTGAGTGCGTCGCCACAAGAAAGAGAGAAACGCCAACACCTACGGAACAAGGCTGATTTATTCCTTTGCTTGCTATGAATCTGTATAGGGGTTGTAGTGGTGGAGTACCCCAACACCTATGAAAGTAGCGTACTCCGATTTTCTGACTGAAAAAAGACAAAAGAAAAGCCACAGTTGGAGGTTATCCAGCTGTGGCTTCTGTGCTTTATGCTACTTTGGTTAATTCAAGTATATTTGTTATTTCATTGTCTACGATTTCAAAGATCATTTCAAATTTAGAACCTACCATGTCAATTATGTCACATTCGGCTTCTTCTGCTATGCCGTAGAAATCGTCAATAGAAACATTTATAATAGAATTTTCCGTGTAACCTACTTTCATTTTATCTCTCATGACAAAATTAAGCGTAAGTATATCTTTGTCATTATGGTTCACATCAAGTAAAATTCCTTCAATGGTAACTTTCTTAATATTGTTCTTCATAGGCATAATATTTTTCTCCTTTATAAATAGGTTTTTGGTTTGACGGTCAACGGCTATGCCTTCAGCAAGTGTAACCTGCACCTCGTTCTTACCTACGTCTATTCTGCTGATGGTGCTGTTCAGCAGTCTCTTGTTGTTGATAGTATCAGACTTTTGCAGATACGCAGTAAAACTATTTTGTAGTTTGCTGAGGTCGTCACTGGTAAACGTCCTGACGGTTCTGTCGAGGTTTGCTATTTTCGTTTGTATCTGTTCGGATTCGTTATCAAGTATTTCCAGCCTGTTCATGATAACATGAGTGGCTTTGCCCGATTCCATAACTTTTAAAAGGTTATTCTGAGCCGTTTCAACCCTTGATGCCTTCGCCCTCAACTGTTGATATGCTGTGTCGTTGTCCTGTTTCTGAGCCTTTGCATTTTCATTGAGTGTATCAACGATTGCCTGTTGATTCGGTTCAGAAAACAGGCATTGACCTAACATTCTGAATATGCTGTTTTCCAGAGGCTCAGCACTTATGGACTTGTTGCCGCACCTATTGGCACAGCGATACTGGAAATATTTATGATTGCCGCTGTACTGTACGTTTCCAGTCATTTTACTGCCGCACTCTGAACAGAAAATTTTACCATTGAGAGGATAGTATCTTTTAGGTTTTGCCCTGTTTGCTCTGTTTCTGTTGACTGCAAGTCTATCCTGTACAGCTGAGAACAGCTCGTTAGAAACTATTGACGGACAACCACCCTCTATTTTTATATATTCGTCTTTTATTGCATGACCGTTTCTGTGTCCCTCAGAGTTCTTCGGAGTGGCTTTGTCCCAAGTGTAACAGCCCCTGTATTTTTCATTGTGAAAGATACTGTTGAGGCTATTCGCTTTGAAGTCATTGCCTTTGTTGGTCTTATAGCCGTGTTCTCTGAGCCACTTGCAGATTTCTCCCGTGGTGAAACCGTCAGCGTACTGCTGAAAGATTTGTCTGACTGCCGGAGCAGTAACCTCGTCTATCTCTAAAAGTCCTGTATCGTGGTTGACCTTGAAACCATATGGCGGTTTACCGCCCATATGCTGACAGTTTTCCGCACCTGCAAGAAGTCCTTTTCTAGTTTCCTTACTGAGGTTTTTACTGAAATTCTCACTGATAACCGCTTGTACAGCCATCGCAAGAGAGGCACTATCATCATTGGAGTCTATTCCATCTGCAATAGCAATCAATCTTATGCCATGCTGTTCAAAGAAATGTATATCATCATAGAAATTATATACATTTCTGTGCAGGCGGTTTTCTTTGTGAACCAGAACTACATCTACATGATGTTCAAGGATAAACTTCTTCATTTCCTGATAAGCTGGTCTGTTGGCATTTGTACCGCTGTAACCTTCGTCACAGAATGTTTTCAAAATTTTAATATTATTGGCTTTAGCGTACATATGGGTCATTTTATCCTGCACATCAAGAGAATGACCATTTTCCGCCTGTTTGTCTGTGGAAACTCTTATATACGAAACAGCAGTAAGAGGAGGATTTTTATTGCTCATCCGCTTCCTCCTGTTCTGCCTGTTTCTGTAGCATTTCCAGAAGAACACAACTAAGGTTAGTAACTATCAGTTGTGAAGTTGATTCAGTCTTATTGTTGACAGTTGCGTTAATACATTCAAAGTTATCCCTGCTTATTGTAACATTTTTAATTTTCATATCTACCTCCCAAAAGTCTGGAATTGTCCCAGAGCCGTTAAGACTCTGAAACATTCCGTTATCTGACTTACTCAAATAATGCACCTTCTATATCATCACTATCAACAATGAACTCCTGTGCCTTAACATTAGGGAGTACAACTGGCTTTTTTTCAACAATTTCTGCACCATCTGCAATACTGCTCATATCTATCTGATAGCACCAGCAGAGATTTCCGTTTATGGTAAGTTTGGACTTCAGACCAGCTTTTACCTGTCTGATTAAAAATCCGGCTTTGTCAAGTTCCTTTATAACAACCTTTATATCTGTAAATCCTGCTTTCATGAGAATTTCGTTCATGAGACTCTCTTCAATGACTACCTTTACTGGAATGCCGTCTTCATTTGTTTTCTGACTAATTCCCGATTTATAGCTGTTTCTTGCTACATAGGATACAACCGCATTGAAAGCGTTCAGACCGAGATTCTGTTCGTTGCTGACCATGTTGTTGTGGTCTGCCATAATTCCGGCAACGGCTTCTATATCAACCGCAATTCCCATTTCTTCAAGCATTTTAGCTGTCATATAGGTTAGTGCATACGTCTGACAAAGCCTGTCAGCACGCAAATCAATTTCCAAAACTTGACAGGATATGATATAATAAAAATATGAA
>CAMWHN010000048.1 GCA_947174085.1 uncultured Ruminococcus sp. | reverse complement strand
CGACCTTGACGGCATTGTGTTCATAATTTAGAAATAATTATTTTCAAAAAATTTTGTTGGCTCTGCCAATTGGGAAATACCCAAACCCTATGAAAAAAGAAATTTTTTTACTTTACTGAAAAGAAAATGCTTAACCATGAAAAACTAAATTATACAATGTTGTCATTGATATGCGAAAAAATCTTGTAATGGGGGGCGGTGAAAATTCTGTGACGGTTCATAAAGACAACGAATACAGAATACTAAATCGTAGAAAAAAATCCCTAAATGAAAAAATTTTTTCTGGAGCTGTACAGGGGATTCAAAAGCAGAACAAACTATAACTTGTTACAGTTTCATATTAAAGCCGTGAGCGAATCGGCGAGAACATGGCATACTGCTTGTCAAAACTTGATATTATTAATATTTCTGGAGCTGTTAAACTGTCGAGGAAGTGTCGAAGCCCGAACGAACCCAGAGAAAAGGAGCTGTTCTATAATAAGAGGATTCTCTTTTATAGGCTAATCTTTTTTTACAGGATAACAGCACATCATATTTTATATTGGTCTAACAAATTTGTGAAACTAATAATCCTATGGTATTAGTGTTATATTATTTGATTGTCTTGCACCCATATTACCGAACGCCGTACGAAATTCGTTCGGCGTTATTTTATAGAAATCTTCACTCTCAATGAAGTATTTCTTGTTAGCATTGAAATTTCTTCTTGCCGTTCCCTCTGGTCGTTCGTTGCTTGTCTCAATTCATTTTTGCTTACTCTGAACTTCGTCCGTTTTTCGGACGTAGTTAATTCACGTTTTCTAAAATTTTAGAAAACACTGATTTAAAAGCAATTCACAGAAATATTATCTGTTAAACTACCAATCTAAAAATCAAAAGGAGCTGTACTAAAAACAGCTCCTATATTTTATACACAAAGAATATACGAATTTTTTGTGCAATATTTTTTATGGAAAAGTATTGACTTTTGACCGTCAATAGTGTATAATTAAGACAGTCAAAAGTGAGGTGATAAAATGAGTTCGAAAATAGGTAGACCAACTGATAATCCAAAGCCATATAAAATAACAGTTCGTATTGATGAAAAAAATAAAGAAATACTAGACAAATATTGCAAACAAGAAGAAGTTTCACAAATGGAAGCAGTACGTAGAGGAATTAAAAAGTTGGAAAATGATATAAAAAAATAACAGTAGTCCTGACCCTGAGAAAGTTAGACCGCTGTTATTCTACCTGAATAAAACCAAGTCCCGAAAAGACCTGTTAAATCTATTATAACATACCTTTCGGGACATGTCAAGACTTTGATAAGTCAGAAAGGAAAATATTTTATGAACAGACTTCTTGAAGTAATCTATTATGATTACGAAGAAAAACCAATTGCAGAAAATCAGCTTAGCACAACTGAAATCAGAAACGCTACATTGTCATTTCTGGACACATATTTCAGTCATATGTCTGAAAATGAGTATGACGAGGCATGCAACAAACTGATTGATTTATGCGGTGCTATTAAAGAAAACGCTTTTGAAGTCGGCTTCTATGCTGGTGTACAGCTCATGACAAACAGAAAAGATTTCTAATCAGCAAACGCTACGGAACAGCTCCATTCTATTCACTGGAGAAATGGAGCTGTCCTGTAAGAGAGAATCAGCCTGTAATAAGAAGATTCTCTTTTATAGGCTATGAATTTTAAGAAAGGATTTAACTATGAGCGAAGAAAACAAGAACACTGCTAATTCAGCAGAACTAGAACAAATAATAGAATTTATTACAAAAAGCACTATAAAAGAAGCGAAACAGATTGCCAAAATTCTTGATGATATTAGAAAGCAATACATTGAAATCCTGACACCATACATTGAAGCGGAACTGTTACAATTTCAAAAACTACACCCAGAAATGAATCTCACTTTACAGCATGTTCTTGACTGCATAGACATTACAGAAAATGTAATAGACGCTCAAGAAGAAATAACCATGTTGATTGAAAAAGCAAAAGAAAAGTACGAAGCTGATGCCGATAAAGAAAAGATTTCTGTTACAGCAAAGAAACCAGAAGCCGTCCCGTTTCTTCTTGACAAGGTAAGTCAAAATATTTTTAAAAACCTTGAAGCAGGAACATATTCTATGAATGTTGAGAAATCAGGGAGTAATGACAGCTTGAACACAATTATTACACTTGATTTTGAAGAACTGGAAAACAACAAAGCCTTAACATTCAGACCGTTGACACCATTTGATAAGCGAGTATGTGTTGCAATTGGTGCTTTATGGCATGCTGGAAATGAATACATCACAATTCAACAAATTCATAGAGCAATGGGTGGAAAAGGTAGTCCATCTATGAATCAAATAAATGCAATTGACGAAGCGATTAGCAAACTTATGAAAACAACAATAAAAATTGATAATCAGGAAGAAAGCGAATCTTACAATTACCCACATTTTGTATATGATTCTTCATTACTACCAGCAGAAAAAATTCAGGAACTCTCTATCAATAATCGAATTGCAAAATATGCAATTCATCTATTTAGAGAACCACCATTATTAACATTTGCCAGAAAGCGTAAACAAATTACAACATATACACTTGAACAATTCACTTTGCCTTTTGCAAGAGCAACAGAAGATAATTTATTGCTTGATGATTATTTTCGTAATAGAATTGCAAGAATGAAGCGAGACAAGGAAAAGAAGAAGCCATATAACAACAAGATGTTATATACCACTATTTATGAAAATTGTGGGATTGATACCAGAAAAAAGCGATATGATGCCACTACCAAATTCAGAAAACTGTTAGACCATTACCAAAAAACAGGTATCATCACAGGCTATCAGGAACAGCAAGACGGCATTATTATAATTTTATAATCAATCAGACAACAGCTCCATGCTCTAATAAAGGGAATGGAGCTGTCCTATAAAATAAATTTTCCTGTAATAAGAGGATTCTCTTTTATAGAATAACAGCTCTCAGAACACAGTATTTTAACTGCATGTATATTTTTAATTCAAAATGGCATATAAAAAAGTTTGATGCTGTTTCATCACATGCTAAGTTTGAAAATTTGTATACAATAAGGAAAAACTATCTGGAGCTGTCCTACTAAAATAAATTTTCCTGTAATAGAGGATTCTCTTTTATAGGATTTAGAAAAGGTTCGTCCAGTCGACTGGACAAATTCAATTACAATCTGAATCGGAGGAAATATTATGATGCAATTACAGACTACAGGCACAGCTATGCCACAGCAGGACTTACAGACAAATCTTTTTAGTAGCTTTGTTTCTTGGATAGACAGAAGCAAGAACACTGCAAGAGCTTATATAATTAATCTCAGACAGTTTGCTGTATGGCTTAGATATTCGTCCATCACAAGACCAGTAAGAGAAGATATTTTATCTTATAGGGAATATCTATGCACAGAACATGATGCAATACAATTTGACAGTGAGAGCCTGAACGGCTGGAAGTACAGAACCGACAAAGCAGGCAACCGAATCAGAGTGCAGTGTAAGCCGAACACAATAGCACAATATTTGCGTAGCGTATGCCAGTTTTTCCGCTGGACAGCTTCTAACGGCTTATATCCTGATATTTCTGCAAACATTCACGCTCCAAAAGTAAAGCATGATATACACAGAAAAGATGCTTTAACGGTTGAAGAAGTGCAGACGATAGAAAAGAGTATTTCTGCAAAAGCTTCTGAAAAGCTAGCAAAAGCAGGAACGGCAAAGAAAGACACAGCAGGACGTATTCAGAGAACAACAGAACAAGGCAAAAGACTTTATGCAATGTATTTGCTAGCTGTTAATACAGGTCTTAGAACAATAGAACTTGCAAGAGCTAATATAAAAGATATTGAAGTAAAAGGCAATTCTGCATGGCTTTATGTGTGGGGTAAAGGGCATACAGAACCTGATGCAAAGAAACCGCTTGCACCAGAAGTCAAGGAAGCAATAGACGACTATCTGAAAAGCAGAACAGATAAACCAACAGGGGATAAGCCGTTATTCGTTGCTACTGGAAATAGAAGCGGTGGTAAACGTCTTGCAACAACTACGATAAGCACAATGCTAAAAAAAGCTATGCAAGAAGCAGGATTTAACAGCGAACGTCTGACAGCTCACAGCCTTAGACATACCGCAGGAACTAACGTGCAAGAGCTTACAGGCAATATCTATCTAACACAGCAGTATATGCGACACAGCAACCCAGCGACAACAGAAATATACTTGCATGTTGATACAGAGAAACAAGAATCTGAAATAGCCGAACGTCTTTATAACTTCTATCATGGAGCTGGTGTGCAACCTGATAGCATGAATCAGTTGCAAAAGATGATTCAGAGAATGAACCAGAACCAGCTTGACCAGCTGACAGCAATCGCTGTTGCTATGTGCCAGTAAGGTGAAAATTTATAACTAGACTAGTGTGCAATAGCTTAGTTATAAATTAAGATAATTCATGAAATGGCTTTATTACGTTATTTTCCTTTAATAAAAGAATTTCTTGTTTTATAGGATAACAGCTCCTTGTGTTTGAATTTACATTCCGTATAGATTTGAATTGCTTGAAAAAATCGGTCAGAGATGTCCGAAAATAGCTCCCAGAACATGCCTGACAGATAGGAGCTGAACGAGGTGAAAAATTTACTCATACCAATTGTAAAAGACTTTTACTCAAAATTGAGTAAAAGCATAGGAGTTTAAGAACTACTCCGAAAATTTCGGTGTAGTTAAAACGAATAGTCAAGTTGTCCCATAGTTTTTCTGAGCCAATTAACGTGATACTTTAAGAAATAATAAGATACTTAAAGAAATTCTATGAAACTGTTTGACACAATGAAAAAAGTATGCTATAATAAAATCAGATTAGATAAAAAGGAGTGAATTTAATGCAAGAAAAGCTATACACAAAAAAGCAAGCCTGTGAATATCTGCAATGTAGTCTTAGTACGATAAACAGAAGAATAAAAACAGGAGAATTAAAAACACTAAAAAATGGTCGTATAGTCAGAATAGCTGAATCAGAACTTGATAAGCTTTTGATAGGTAACACCCAGAGCAATAGCATACAGCCTGAACCTATAAAAGAAAAAACAATCCCATTACCGGCAAATTGGTTAAAGAAGTGAGGTGAATTAGAAATGAATCAGCAAAAGTATGACGAAAATTTTATCATGCGCCCTAAAGTTGACTTTGCCTTTAAAGAAATTATGGCAAACCGGAAAGCACTCAAAGGCTTTTTAAGTGCCGTTCTGGATATTTCACCAGAGGAAATTAAAAGCACCGAATTAAAAAATACAAATCTTAGAAAAATACATGAAGATGAAAAACAAGGCATTCTTGATGTTCGACTTGTCATGAATAATGAGAAAGAAATTGATATTGAGATTCAGTTGTCTTATATGGCAACATGGGCAGATAGAAGCGTTTTTTATGTCTCTAAAATGCTTGTGGAACAAGTGAATATTAACAAACGTTATTCTAATATCAAGAAGTGCATTGGAATTAACATTCTGGACTTTAAGTATATTCAAGAAGAACAACGTTTTCATACAGTTTATCATATCTGTGAAGATACTAGTCATAAAGTTTACACAGACGTGATGGAATGGCATTTAATTGAATTACCAAAGCTACCAGAAGAAACAGACGGTACACCACTTGACAAATGGACACGCTTTATTAATGCGGAAAGGAGAGAAGAATTTGAAATGATTGTACAAGGAAATGAATATTTGCAATCTGCTTTTGAAACTCTCAATACTATCAGTCAGGACGAACAGAAACGGCTTGCATATACAGCCAGACAAGTAGCTTTATATGACAAGAATGAATATGCTTTTGAAAATTATGAACGTGGTAGAGCTGAAAAAGAATCTGAATTAATTGCTAAATGGAAAGCAAAAGGCATGACAGACGAACAAATCAAGGAGCTGTTGAATTAATAGGTAAATCAGCCTGTAATAAGAGAAATTCCGCTAATAGCTCCTAGCACATGCCTGACAGATGGGAGTTGAATGTAATTTGACACGCAAAATACAACAGCTCCTATAATCCAGTATGTGTACCGCCAAAGTGTACGCACGTCCGTACAAAATTTTCAGGAAAACTATAATCCCGTATGTGTACAACCAAAGTTTTTCCGTGTCCTGTCTAATCCCACTATTACCCGTAAAATCCCGTTTTCACTCTGTGCATTTGATTTTGTTTGAATTTATTTGAATTGTTTGAAAACAATGGTTAATATTCCCCTTTGATTTCTGATTCTTACACACGGAGTTCCGTCGGTCTATGATTTTTGGGATTGATTGCTATTTTCAAGCCCCCCACATGCCTAAAGAAATTTTTTCATTGGGGGATTGGAAAAGGGGTGTAAAAATTCGCAGAAAACCATTTTTTTAGATTTTTCAAAAACTGTCATAAACACTATCGTGTTTTACTATATCGTATTTTGCATATTCTGGAGCTGTCAACCTGTAAAAAGAATTTAGCCTATAAAAGAGAATCCTTTTTATTACAGGTCAAATTCCATTTGCTAGATATTCTTTTTTTGGATAACTAAGCACAATTGATTGTACAACTTTGTACAGTCCTATTAATCAGATAACAGTGAGTTAAGCTCAAAATTGAGCTGTTCTCTCTCGGAGTTCGCTCGGGGTTCGACAGCCTAACAACTCCAGAATCTAAAAAAATGTTCACTCGAGTGAACAAAAGGATTGATTTTGTGACATCAATGTCACATTTGTGCACTCGAGTGCACAAAATTTTCTATTTGCAATCAATTGTAATTTGTAAACTCGAGTTTACAAAATCATTCCAACGGAGCTGTTCTCTCTTGGGATTCTCTCACGGCTTTAACATGAAACTGTAACAAGTTATAGTTTGTTCTGTTTCTGATAATAACTAATCCGGAAATTCCGGTCTAGTATCTATCGTGAATTTCACGACAGCTACAGAATCCAGTTTTTCTGAATAGTTGCTACATGTATCAACTTTTTCTGCTTAACTAGTGTCATCATTCTAGTGACTTCTTGCATACAACCCTAACAAGATATGGTTTTGCTTTTATATTTCTAGTATCTTCTTTGTTCGCTCTTTGTTCGTTGATTCAAAACATACCAAAAAACAGGGGGCAACCCCCACTTACATGCAAGGTCAAGAAAACGGAAACTCGAGTTTCCATTTTGAAAGGGCAACCCTCGCTTACATGCAAGGTCACTCTGAATCAAGGCATACTATGCTATGCTATAATCAGCCTATAAAAATATCGCCTATAATAAGAAGATTCTTCTTTAGCATGTTGCTTGTTATGTTCTGCCCTTGCTGTTGATAATGTCGTGTTTCACGACCCCATTATTTAGATACCTTAAACTTTTAATTATATCATATTATTATTTAGCTGTCAAGTTTTCACTGTTCAAACACTGGTCAACACGACCAGTATTTTTTTTGCTATTATAGAAGTATAAATTTTCATAAGAAACATATGTTTACTATTGACATTTTGTAATTTTCCTTACGATTTATTGTAACGTTCCTTACGATTTATTGTAACGTTCCTTACGATTTATTGTAACGGGGGGGGTAAAAATTTGTCAATATATAGGCAAAAAATAGGGCAAAAATTTCTGTAAGTTATATAAGTCTTATAACAGCCACGCCCAGCCCTTGATTTTGGGGGCTGGGCGGACTAAAATAACAGAAAAGGCAACCGCACCAAATGGCAATAGAGAGGATTCTCTTATTACAGGCGAGTGCCTTAAAGGAAATGAAAGGAGCTTATTCAATGACTAGAGAAGAAGCAAGAAAAGAACTGCTAACCAGAGAACCAGATTTTCTGGAGACGGCAAAACGAAAAGTTAACGGACACTACACATACATTTGCCCGAATTGTGAAAATGGAAAAGGAAAGGACGGAGACGGAATTGTTCTGGACACGTCCAGCAAGTCAAGATTTCCGCATTGGAAATGTTTCTGCTGTGATTTATATGCAGATGTGTTAGAGCTTTGGAAACTGCATACAGACATTTCAGACAATGCAGAAGCGTTCAGGACGGCATATAACTATTATAACATTTTTGTTGATGACGATTATAGACCCGATTTTAAAGCGTATAGCAAGCCTGTAGAGACGGTTCAAAGAAATTTTAGTAAAACTACACCTACAACGGCTAGTAAGCCACCAAAGGACAAAAAGAGGGATTCTCTTATTACGGGAAATTTTTTACAGGCTGACAGCTCTACAGAAACAGTTCCAGAAGTGGATTATACAAATTTCTTTTTGCAGGCGAATCAGAACATAAGCAAAACGGACTATCACAGAGGAATCAGCCTTGACACCTTAAACCGTTTCAAAATCGGCTATGTTGAGAATTGGAGACACCCGAAAACACCGTTGACAGTACCAACAAGCCCACGTCTGATTATCCCAACAAGCAAGCACAGCTACCTAGCAAGAGATACAAGAAATAATTTAACAGATATGCAGAAAAAATATAGTAAAAGCAAAGTCGGAGCTGTACATATTTTCAATGTCAATGTCCTACAGAAAGCCCAGAAGCCCATATTTATTGTCGAGGGTGAAATAGATGCACTGTCAATTATTGATGTTGGCGGTGAAGCAATCGCTTTAGGGAGCGTTTCAAATGCTAGAAAGTTGCTTGAAATAATGGAGAAGCAGAAGCCTGTACAGCCATTGATTGTTTCACTGGATAATGACAAGACAGGCACAGAAGCTACTAGCAAGCTTATAGATAGTTTACAGAAATTAGGCATAGTTTATTATCAGATAGACATTGCCAAACCATACAAGGACGCTAACGAGGCTTTACTAGCTGATAGAGAATCATTTTCTAGTATAGTAGAAGAAATAGAACAGAATCCAGATGGAGCTGAAAAGCTGATTCAGGAAGAAGAATATTTAAAGACTTCTGTTGCAAATCACTTGCAGGATTTTGTTAATGGTATCGCTCAAAGCGTAAACACTCCATACATTCCAACTAGATTCAGAGTACTTGATACAATACTTGATGGCGGATTATACGAGGGATTATATATTGCTGGTGCTATCAGCTCCTTAGGAAAAACGACATTTGTCACACAGATGTGCGACCAGATAGCAGAAAGCGGACAAGAAATATTAATATTCTCTTTGGAAATGGCAAGAACGGAGCTGATGGCAAAGAGTATATCCAGATTAACATTTCTGGACGTACTTAAAAATAATGGACGGATTCAGGACGCTAAGACAGCAAGAGGTATTACGACTGGTTCACGGTATGCAAAGTATTCAAAAATAGAAAAAGACCTAATTCAGCGTTCAATTTCTAACTACGGACGGTACGCAGAAAATATTTTTATTCATGAGGGAATGGGAGACATAGGAATAGAACAGGTTAGAGAAACTGTTGAGAGACATATTTCTATTACAGGAAGAAAGCCTGTTGTCCTGATTGACTACTTGCAAATTTTAGCACCAACGAATGATAGAGCCACTGATAAGCAGAACACAGACAAAGCCGTTCTGGAGCTGAAAAGAATTTCCAGAGATTTCAAAATTCCTGTTATAGCAATTTCAAGTTTTAATCGTGATAATTATAGTTCGCCTGTAAGTATGCAATCGTATAAAGAATCTGGAGCGGTTGAATATAGTTCTGACGTTCTGATTGGCTTGCAACTTAAAGGAACAGGAACAAAAGAGTTTGATGTAACCGAAGCAAAAGCAAAGAATCCAAGAGAGATTGAATTAGTAATCCTGAAAAATAGAAACGGAGCTACAGGGAAGAAGATTGGATATAAGTATTATCCCATGTTTAACTATTTTGAAGAAATAAGAGAAGATGAAAAACCAGCTCCAATTCCAATAAAAAGAGGACTTGTGAAAATTGGCTGAAAATTTAAATAGTTTTTGAAAGGAGCTGTTTTATGGAAAGAGATGTTACAGATGAAATCCATACTTTTCTCAAATCTGAATTGATGAAAAGTCACAAACAGTATAATAAAGTTTTGCTTAGTGATTTAAAAAATTATGCGAAACACGAGGGCATAAACATATCTGATTGTAAGAAACGTGATAATATTGTTTTGAAAGTGGTTGCAGAAATTCCGCCAATGAAGATTTTAGAAGATTTTGGATTTGGAATTTCAGAATATTATTTTAGAAAAAAGTTTTGCTTATCACATGAAGAAATAGCTGTCTTATCACATTCTGGAGTTTTACATTTTGTCGGACAGTATGAATATGAAGATAAATATATTTCTTTGTTTTCTCCAATTGAATATTTTCGGGAAAAAGAGGAATTTAATAAATGGTTAAAGGAAAATATTTCTGTTATTCTGCCTGTGCGTATCTGGACAAAGACTTTAAAAGAAATTGACAAAGTTCTTGATGAAAATCTTTTCGGTTCATGTTGGCATGTTGCTTTAAAAAAATCATATAAAAATAAATTTGATGGTGGCTATTATCATTATTTGGTATTGTTTAAATAAACAATTCATTTTGTGCAACATCACGAAAAATTATATTGAAAAACGTTTTACTAGCGTTTCATCAACGTTTCACAACAGCTGATGAAACGCTTTTATTTGTTATACCAACAAAGAAATTCAGCAACTTGCATAAACGAAGCTGTTCGCCTGTAAAAGAAGAATCTTTTTATTATAGGCGAATCTTTAATTTTGGTATTCATGATTTAGAAACAATTATTTTTTCAAATTCTGGTTCTGAAATTAGAAAAATTTTTAGTTTTTCCAATCTAAAAATTAGATTTTGAGAAATTTCAAACAAAACAGATACTGTTTACCCAATACCTGTTTTGCACGCCTTATCAGGTTGTGCAAAACAGGGTATTCAGTTCCGCTAAAATTATTGGGCAAAGTCTGCGACCTTGACGGCATTGTGTTCATAATTTAGAAATA
>CAMWHN010000047.1 GCA_947174085.1 uncultured Ruminococcus sp. | reverse complement strand
GAAGAAGTTTCCATATTTTCGGGGTGCAAATCTGGAATATGAATCGGAAAAGTTTTTGCCCTGTAAGCACTTCTGATGCCGTTCACAGAATCTTCAAATGCAATGCAAGTTTCAGGAGCTAATTGCAATGCCTTACAAGCTTTTGTAAAAATTTCAGGATTAGGCTTGCCTTTCTGCACCATATCACCAGTGATAATCTTATCAAAATATTGCAGAAGTCCTGCACGTTCTAATAGATTTTTAACAGTAATTTCCCGTGTAGAGCTTGCAACGGCTAGTGCAATCTGTTTTTGTTTTAGCATAATTAAAATTTCTTCTGCGCCTTGTTTAACCGGAATAGATTCTGCAAGAGCTTCTTTTGTCAATTTTCGTGATAAAGCACGAAATCCAGTATAATCAAAATCCGGATAATTAATTTCAAAAAATTCTCTTGTACCGGCTTCGTTTAGTCCAATGCAGGATTTTTTTGCATGTTCGATATCTGAAAAATGAAATATTTTTCCGGCTTCGTCCCAAGAGTTATCACAAATTTTTTCAGTGTCTAATAACAAACCGTCCATATCAAAAATTGCGCCTTTGATAATTTCAGGATTTCCAAAGGGGAATACTCTTGTTCCGGAGAAATGGGCTTTATATAAATCAAATAGCATATTCTGGAAACTATAGGGAATTACTTGATGGGTTGCAATTAGTGCAAGCCATTCCTGTTCTGTTACCCAACGGGTTTCTGCAACTTCTTCTGATTGAAGTTTAAAATTTAAATTTTCAGAATTAATTTCAGCTAGCCAATAATCATCAAATGTATTTTGACTTCTGAACGAAAAAATAGGAGCTGTATTGCTAAAATCTAGTGTAATGCCCAATTCTTCCTGCGCTTCACGAGTAATAGCAGTTAGACTCGTATCACCAGTTTGCGCCATACCGCCTGTAGAAATATCCCACATATCAGGGAAACTTGCTTTATGTTCCACACGTTTTTGTACAAGAAAGCGTCCTTTTTGGTCAAATAATAATAAATGCACAACTAAGACAAATTCGCCATTTTTTCGAGGTTGTCCTCTTTGGATAGTTTTTCCTGTTAAATTACGATGGATATCATAAATATCTTGATATTCTCGCATAAGCAATCCCTCCTGAATAATTATTATTTTTATTATAAAGCCTAGCTTAAAAAAAGTCAAGCCATTTACAAAAATTATTAAAAAATCTCTTGCACAAAGATAATTTTTTTGTTATAATAAATAATAGAAATTTGTAACAAAGATAGGAGTAAATATTTATGAAATTTAAAAAATTAATTGCTATGTTAACAGCATGTGTTGCCGTATGTAATTGTTTTTCAGTGTTAAATGCCTTTGCAGAAAGTGAAAAAATTAACATTGCAATTGATGAAAAAGTAGTTTCCACAGAACAATTGCAGGCAATGAATTATCAAGTACCAGTTTTTGTAAATTTAACACAGAATGCAGGAATTAATTCAGCAGAATGTATTATTAATGTAGATGCTAGATGTAATTATGAAGTGATTACAGATTTAACGACATCGTTTGAACTGACAAATGAAAATTTAATATTTAGTATGATAAGCAGTAATAAATTTGAAGATAATTCTTGTCGTTTGTTATGGGCAGGTGCAAAGGTTGTAAATAGCACTGGTGCAATTGTATTATTAATGGTACAGATTCCGGAAGATGCAGTAAATGGTGATGTATTTGAGATTTCTTATTTGCCGAATTTTACTTATAATAATTATGAATTTGAACATCTTTGGGGAATTGTTGGCAGTGATGTAAAAAATTATGTCCTAGCTAATGAAGTGAGTTGGTCAAATGGTAAAATTACAATTCAAGATGAAGAAATAACAGATTCTGGAGATTCAGGAATTATGTTAGGTGATGTGACTTTAGATGGTGTTGTTAGTATTGGAGATGTTGTATTAACTACCAGAGCTGTTCTGGGAAAAGAGAGTTTAACAGATAAGCAATTAAAAGCAGCTGATTTTAATCAAAACGGCATGCCGGAAGCAATTGAAGCACTTAAGATTATGGAATATGTTGTTGGCTTAATTAGTAGCTTTACAGATTAATTTTTTTTAATAAATAAATGGAGGCTGACAAAATGAAATTAAAAAAATTATTGGCTGGATTAATGGCATTAAATTGTATGTTTGCATTTTCAAGTGTAATGCCTTGTATATCTGAAATTTCTGCAAATGCGGAAGGAACTGTATTAGTAGATAATACAGAATATGTTTATGAAAATTTTACATATCGAAGAAGTAAACTTGCAACAGCAGTCACCGGTGATGAAATTGTATATGTTTTGCGAATTACAGGTGCAGTAGATGGCGCAACAGATATTATTATTCCAGAAGAAATTAATGGTGATAAAGTAACTAGTATTGAAAATGGTGCTTTTAAAGATTGTGAAAGTTTAGTTTCTTTACAAATTCCTGATACAGTTACGATTATTTCTAGTTGTGCGTTTCAAAATTGCACTAACTTGAAAGAAATAAAATTATCTGAAAAAATATATACAATTCCATCTCAGGGGTTTGCAGGTTGCACCAGTCTTGAAAATATTGTTATTCCGGAAAATATTACTTCGATAAATACAAATGCATTTCAAGATTGTACAAGCTTAGAAAATATAAAATTACCAGAAAAATTAAAATCACTAAGTTCTGGTATTTTCAAGGGTTGTACAAATTTAAAAAATATTAATATCCCTGACAGTGTAGAAACAATTGAAAGTAGTGCATTTGAAAATTGTATTAATTTAGAAAATATTAGCTTTTCTCAAAATGTAAATAAAATTAACTTACATGCATTTGAGAATACTGCATGGCTAAATAGTCAGCCTGATGGTGCAGTATATATTAATAATTTTTTATATTGCTATAAAGGCGAAATGCCAGAACATACAGAGTTTATCATTCCAGATGGTATAAAACATATTGTTCCGTTTGCATTCGTAAAACAAAAAAATTTAATTTCTGTGATATTGCCAGAAAGTCTGGAAACAATTGGCACAAATGCATTTGGACTTTGTGAAAATCTGGAACAAATTCATTTTTCAAATAATTTAACAGACGTTGATGAAACAGCATTTAATAGCACGGCTTGGCTGAATCAACAAGAAAATGGAATTGTGTATGCTGGTAATTACGCATTGCTTTATAAAGGTGAATTTCCTGAACAGGCAGAAATTACATTGCGTGACGGAATAACTGTGATGAATCCGGAATTATTTGCCGGAAATACAGAACTTGTTTCTATTACATTGCCAGATGGTTTTAAAATGCTATATGATGAAACATTTTTGGATTGTGCAAATTTAGCTAATATTACAATTCCAGATAGTCTTGAAATTGTTGGTTATCATGCTTTTGAGGGTACGGCATGGTTTCAGAATCAGCCAGATGGATTAATATATGTTGGAAATATTGCTTATCAATATAAAGGCGAAATGCCTGAAAATACGGAAATTATTTTAAAAAATGGCACTGTTTCTGTTTCACCAAGAGCATTTTCAGCATGTTCCAATTTAACATCTGTGATATTACCAAATGGCATTAAAAATATTGGACATGGTGCATTTTCAAGCTGTAATATAACTTCTGTCACTCTTCCAGAAAGTATAACAACCATTGGGGAATATTATTCAAAACGGAAAGCTGTACTAGCCTTAAAATCAGTAAATAATTTTGAATTAACAGTTTTAAATCCTGACTGTAAATTTGTTGATTTGTATGTATTCCCAAAGGGTAAAAATACTGTTATAAAGGGGTATGAAAATTCTACAGCACAGATACTTGCAGAAAAAAATAATTATAATTTTGAATCTCTTGGAGAAGCTCCCGAAATAATAGAAAAGATTTTATTAGGCGATGTGACTTTAGATAATACTATTAGTATTGGAGATGTTGTATTAGCTACCAGAGCTGTTCTGGGAAAAGAAAGTTTAACAGATAAGCAATTAAAAGCAGTTGATTTTAATCAAAACAATATACCTGAGGCAATTGAAGCACTTAAGATTATGGAATATGTTGTAGGATTAATCACACAAGATGATTTAGCAAATTTTCAATAATTTCAAAAAATCCGTCCATGCATACACATAGGCGGATTTTTTCTGAAAGGGTGGAAATAAATTAAGAATTAATCAATAGAAATATATTTTTTTTCAGGTGTAACAGGTTCTTTTTTAGGAATGCTTAAATTCAGCACACCGTCTGTAAATTTTGCCTGAATATCTTGTTCTTTTACAGAATCGCCAATATAAAAGCTTCTGCTGTAAGAACCTCTGAAACGTTCACGGCGAATATAATTGCCGTTTTTATCTTGTTCATCATGATTTTGAATAGTAGACGCACTAATCGTTAGACAACCGTCATGCAATTCGGCTTTTACATCTTCTTTTTTTACGTTAGGCAAGTCAATTGCAAATTCATAGCTATTTGGTGTTTCTTTGACATCTGTTTTCATAGGATTATTTTGGGAAGCATGCACAGGCATGTGAAACGGATGTTCAAAAAATTCGTCCCAGTCATTTTTTCTGAATAATTCCGGTACAAACATCTTGCAAAACTCCTTTCAAGAAATAAAATTTTAAATTAATTTTAAATTTATTTGAGAAAGTATCTCTTGCTTAATATTCCCGTGATTTGTGTTTATTATACCACAGAAAATTTGTACTGTCAATGTAAAATAATCTATTTTCAGAGAAACTACACAATTTTTCATGAATCTTACACATATGCAAAAAAATTAATATAAACGATTGACATTTTAGAAATATTATGTTATAATTTGTATAACAGTAAAATATTACACAAAGGAGCGTGATTATTATAAGCGATTGGGATTTCCTATGGGAATTAGAGGGTGAGGAATTAGAATTTGCTATGGCAACTGGAATGAGCTATGATGATTTAGCTTATTTAGATGAACAAGAGAAAGAAGAACGTAAAGTACAAGAATACAAAAAATATGCAATACATAATCGCAAAGAATTAGCAGGTTCTGTTAAATGTGCTTGTTATGGATGTGTTTCTATTATGCCTGTTTATCATGTTACTTACGATGATGACGATACTGCAATTTGTCCAATTTGTAAAAGAAAAACAATAGTTCCATATTTTGATGATATTGAATGTTATCTTGAAGATCTACATGACGCTGATTTTCCAGATGAAGATATAAGACAATATTATTAATTATTAAGTGATAAAAAATAAATTTAGGAGTGATAACATGTTTAGAAAATTAAGTATTCCGCTTGCGTGTTTGATAGCATTAAGCAGTACACTTGCCTATCATAAAAATATGCAAAATACAAAAGCACTTGATATAGACAGTGCGGCATATTTATTAAAAAATACTGCAACTGGAAAATATTTAACTGTTCGCAACGGCGGTGAAAATGATAATCATGTTTGTGAATATGATGCTGATGGTGTCGCAGAATATAACCAGTGGGTAGTAGAACAAGAAAGTCCTAATGTTTATACAATCCGTTCTGGTAGCAATTATCAATCTTATTTGACAACAGATTCTGATGGCAGTTTAATTGTCAGTGCCAAAAATGACGAAAATAATTATCAAAAATATAGTTTAGAACAAGAACCAGATTCTAATATTTGCAAGATTACAGCGGGTGGTTGGTATGTTGCACCAGATAGTAACGGAAATATTATTATGACCGATGATGCAAGCCGTGCAGAATGGGAATTAGTTTCTTTAGAAAATCGTGGACGGGTTGGCGATGTGAATCATGATGGGATTGTAAATATCTATGATTTGATTTTTGCAAAAAAAATTGTGAAAAATCAGGATTTTTCTAATATTATGAAAGCATCAAGAGCTGATGTCAACGGTGACGGAAATTTAAATACAGAAGATATTAAATTATTACAACAATTTATATCTGGTAAAATTACAAGTTTTCCTGCATTTATGGTGAATCTGAAGCCGAATACAATTTATCCGACTGTAGAAGTAACTACTCCAGACCCAGAACCCACACAGCCAGCTCCAACTGAACCAATCACAGAACCAACTCCAGAACCGAATCCAGAAGAAATTACACTTGCGGATATGCCGGAAGAATACAAAGAATCAGCAGAATGGATTTGGCAGAATCGTTGTGTTTATGAGGGTTCTACTACCAGAAGAAATACGATATTTGACCAGATTTATGCCGGAAATGGAACAATTAATTTTGTAGTCAGATGGCAGTCTTATAAAACAATTACTTATGAACAAAGACAACAATTTGAAAAGCTTGCAAGTGATAGCATTAATGCTTGGAACGATTGGCTGAAAAATTATGACGGTTGGAAATATGACCATATTGATGTTAAAATTGTTGGCTGGGCTGTTTTAGATAAAAATTGCCTGTTAGATTTACATGATGATGAAATTGTTTATGATAATTTAATTAGTGACTATGACAGCCAATATGACACAAGCAATGGTATTGAAACAATTCCAGATAAATTGCCAAGTGCGCCAGATGAATTATCCAGATTTGAACATTTTGCAGAAGCTGATTATCAATATCCAAACGGCTTAGAAAATCGCTTTGATATGTATTTATGGGCAACACAGGGATTTCCAGCGATTGGTGGTGCAGGAGGTGACTGGGGGCAGAGATTATCAGATGATGCCTATATTAACATGCTAGACGGTACAAATGTACATGTTCTGGAGCATGAAATCGGTCACGGCTTTGGCATTACCGACTTTTACGGCGAAAACGGCACTAATTCAGGTCCTCCACCAAGTGGATTCCCAGATGATGGAACTTCTATCATGATGGCAGGTTCTTCTACTAAGATTACAAATTTTGATGGTTGGTTACTTCGCTATATGTGGAGTCAAATTAAAAATGAAGAAAATAGATTTTAAAAAAATTTTCCTCTCTGTAAGCTAATCACAGAGAGGAATTTTTATTATTCTGTTTTAAAATCGTCCATAATAATTTGTACACGAGGATTATTATTTTCGTCAGGGTCAATCATAGTAACTTCTTTCATCACAATTGGCGAATTTGGAGAAGAAAGTTCACTACCACTATAAGACCGAGGCACTTCTAAAAATCTATCTACAACTTCCATGCCTTGTGTTACTTCACCAAATGCGGCATATTGTCCGTCAAGAGAACTGCAATCTGCATAGCAAATAAAAAACTGACTAGATGCACTGTCATATGCTTTACTTCTTGCCATAGAAACTACACCACGTTGATGTGATAAATTATTTTCAACACCATTTGCGGAAAATTCGCCTTTAATCGTATTTGCACTACCACCCATGCCGGTACCTTGTGGGTCACCGCCCTGTGCCATGAAATTGTCCATTACTCTATGAAATTTCAAGCCATTATAAAAACCATCTGAAACAAGCGTTTCAAAATTTTCACAAGTAATTGGCGCAATATCCGGATAAAGTGTAATAATAATAATATTCTCGTCTGAAACAGAATTATCAGCTCCGGCATTATTATCTTCTGCAACTGCTCCGGCAGGAGAAGTTTGTTCATTTTGATTTTCACTGGAATTATTTTCATTTTTAGCACCGCAACCAGTGAATAATAATAAAATTCCGGTCATACAAGCAAGTAATTTTTTCATATAGCATTCTCCTTATGATTTAGAACGGCTCAGCCATTCAGAAGCCACATCAAGTGCTTCATATAAATTTTCACGTTCTGCACGTTGTTTAATTTCAGGTTTATCAAGATTTGTTGACATTTGATAAAATTCTATTTTTTTGGCAGTCATAATGCCATATTCTTTTTGTGTTTTTTCGATTCTTAAAAAAACAACATAGGGTTCACTCATATAGCCATAATATAACTCATTGTCCTTACGAACAAGAGGATAGCCTTTATACATCATAAAATTATTCATAAAATCAAACTCCTTTCTATCATGCTTTGACAAGAAATTATTGCCATGTCAAGCTAAATTCTTCATCAAGATTATCAAAAATTTCAATATTATGCCAGATAGTATCAATACAAGATGACCTGATTTTATAAGTCGGTATGCCATTCACAGCAATTATCGCATTCATATCTGTTAATTTATAAAAAGATATGATATAATCATCTTTGCCGTCTTGTGTTGTCAAATGCACTTCTGCATCTGGATTTGTACTTGGCAATTCTGTTTCAAAAGATAATTCATCACCGTAAATATTTAATAAAAATTTGTATAATAACCGGAAACGTTCTGTATCACAAGCTTCATTATTTTTTGTGACAGTATAGTTATCTGCATCTTCTCCCGAACCGACAAAATGCAATTCTTGATTTTTGCTTGTTGTAATATCCAGTGTAGCAATATGCCAAACATTTGTATTAAAAATATTAGCAGAGTGAATATCATTTGGCAAAACAGTTGTCCAGACGGCTCTTGTTTCTGCAACTCCGTAAATTATATTTGTTCCTTCCAGATAGGCATAATAAGCTTCTGTGCCATTTTCTGTTGTATATTTTTTCCCGAAATGTAAGATATAATCATTGCCATCATTGCAATTCATAGTAACGGAACAGAACGGCTCATCAAAGCCTGCATTTTTGAAATCTGTTTCTGATGGGTGAATTTTTGCAATTTCCACAGCAGTTAAGCCAAACATGCCATTTGTAATATCAGGCGTTTTGTCAATATTTAAATAAACTCTCACAGGCTCTAACATGATATGCGTTGAAAAATTCCCGCCAACAGAAGTATCTTCTGCATTTTCAGAATCATATTCTATCTGCATGTCATAATCTAAATCTTGCCGTTCTATGCGCATAGATTCCACAATTGGTTCTTCTTCAGGTTTTTCAAGTATGATATTAGAAACAAATGCAAGGCTATTTTTCTGATAATTCGCCATCAGAGAACTTTTCACAAGATAAACATTGCCGTTTACTTCACAATATGTCTGTGAATCGTCCATAGGAAAAACACTTCCAACAGAAAATGCAAACTCTGTGCCGTCAGTATAATGCATCATTACTTTTGCATTGGGATTATCTAAGCCATATTTTGCGAAATCAGATACATTTTCTTCAACTAAGCTGTTTGCAGAAAATTCACTTGCATTATTCACCAGTGTAGAAATCAGCCCTGTATCTAATGCAATATCTTCTAAGCCTTGAATAGCATAAATCGCTTTTGTATCTTCTGTTGCTTTTGTTTGCAGATATACTTCAAAATTATCAGTATTAGAAATCTCAATTTTTTCTACATCATCAGAAATTTCAGGGTTCAGCATAATGACACTATCTTCATCATCTAATAATGCATTTGCAAGAGAATCTGTATCAATGGGCTGAGAATCTTCTTCTTGCTTATTACTTAACATAATAATTAACAAAGCTCCGCCTAATAATATTAATACTGCAATCGCAATCAACAAGCTTTTTAAATTCTTTGACATGCCATGTTTAGGAGCTGTTTGCTCTGAAACAGCAGATGTATCAGCAAAGAAAGTATCTTTGCCAATATCTGTTGTTTCATTTTCAATCAAATATTTTTGCTCTTGCTGGTTATCACTCATTTATTTCGTCTCCTTAAGAATACCCAAACGCCAATTGCAATGACTGCACTTGGAATCATGAAAATCACAATATAAATTACACGCATACCGCCTGTTGTAATCGTAATTGTCTTGTTAGTTAAATCTTTAGAAGCAATGACTAAATTATTATCTTTACCAGAAATCATATTAATTGCAGAAATCAAGTACTGTGCATTATTATAAGAACTATCCTGCATTAAATTAGCATCTGTTAGCAACATAGAACCCATGACTAAAATATTGCTTTGATGTGAAATATTATCTATTATCGTACTACGTTTAGAAACAGCCATGACATTCTGCTCACCAGCTGATGTTTTGTCTGCATTTTCTGTTTGTTCGCCCATTTTATTTAAATAAACAGAATCAGAAGTTTTCAGCAATGCCGAAGTAGTGCCACTGGATTTAGAATCCCAAAGCAAATTAATCGTTCTGCACAAAGGCGTAGCAATCGGAAGTGATGCATTACCAAGACTTGCACCAGATTTTTCATCTGCAATATGTGCAACAGGCACAGCAACAACGCCTGTACTAACAGATAATGAAACTTGTTGTGCAGAATTGGCATCACCCTCTAATGCGATATTTTTAGTAACTTGAATACCCCATGTTTCAAGAAATTCATCAAGATTTGGCGTGTCACCCTGTGTGAAATCAGCGATATAAATTAAATTTTTATTATATTCGCCATTGTTATATAAAAATGCAGATAAGCTATCAATTGCATTTGCAGTTAAATCATTCACAGGTGCAGGAAGAATTAACATGTCATAAATTTCAGGATTAATATCCCCTGTATATAAATCTAAATACTGCACATCATAGCCATTTTTAAACAAAGTCTGTGCAAATGCAGAGAGTGAATTTGTGTGATAACTTGTGTTAAATAAAGCTTCACCATTTGCTGTTGTTAAGATTGCAACAGAAATTGGATTTGCATCAGTCACATACATCAAGGCAGAAGTTAAATTTTGTTCACCCTGAAAACCTGTAATACAGTCTTCCAGTGAACCAGAGCCATAATAGTAATAATAATAATATTTCTGTTGGTCATAAGTAAATAAATCACTAATATTTACAACACGAAGTTTTGTATTATCAGACGTATCAGAAACAACAATATCACCCTCTGTGAGAGAACCTGCATAATTTGCCTGATAATTATTCACAACATCAGGATTACTTGTCGGGTCGACATAGCTCAAATGCACTTTATCAGAATACTGTGTATATTTTTCTAAAATTTCAGAAACCATTTTCATGGCAGAATTACTGCTTTGGAAATTGCTTTCTGCCATTAGCACTGTAAAATTAACATCTTTTTCTAAATTTTCTAAATAATTTATGCTTTCTTGAGAAATTTCAAATTTTCCTTCTTCGGTCAAATCTAATTTCAAAGGATATTTTTCAATAAGCACACTGACTAGAATATTTAAT
>CAMWHN010000046.1 GCA_947174085.1 uncultured Ruminococcus sp. | reverse complement strand
GTATCAAATACAGAATCTGTTGCAATGCCAATAAAAATAAAAAAGAAAGTAATTGTTTATAAAAGAAAAAAATCTGAAAAACAGGAGGATTTTACATGAGAATTTTAGTTGCCGGAATGGGTTTAATTGGCGGTTCTATTTGTAAAGCAATTCATGCCTATACTGACCATAGTGTTTACGGTTGGAACAGAAGTCAGAAAACTTTGCAAAAAGCTCTTGACGAACATGCCATTGATGGAATTATACAAGATGATTGCAGTCATTTTGATTTGATTATTGTTTGCTTATATCCTGACTTAGTGCGTGAATGGGTAAAAAAATATATTAAAACAATATCAGCGGGGACTATTATTATTGATGTCAGCGGTGTGAAAACAGACTTGCCAGAAGAAATGTCAAAACTTTGTGCAGAATATCAAGTTTCTTACTTGAGTACACACCCAATGGCTGGGAAAGAACGGGCTGGTTTTGATGTTTCTGATGAGGGTTTATTTCAGGGCGCAAATTTTATTATGACACCTTTAGAGAATACACCAAAACATGTAATTGCAGAAGTAAAGAATTTTGCACATCAAATAGGCTTTCGTAGATTTGTTATTACAACACCGGAAATGCATGACAGAATGATTGCTTATACTTCACAGCTTGCGCATGTGGTTTCCAGTGCCTATGTGCAAAGTCCTGTATTAGAATTAGAAAGCGGTTTCTCTGGTGGTAGTTTTCATGATATGACAAGAATTGCTACTATGAATGAAGACATGTGGACAGGTTTATTCATGGAGAATAAGGCTAGCTTAATGCAGGAATTAGATATTTTAATTGCGAATTTGCAGAAATATAAAACTGCATTGTCTGAAAATGATGAAAAAGCTGTTTATGATTTAATTCAAGACGGCAGATTTAAAAAAGAACAAAATTTGCAAAATCGTAGAAATTCACCGTCTGTGATTGACTTGACGAAGAAAAAAATTTAAAATTAAAATTAAGAAATGAGGTTTTGTGATGAATAAAGCAAAATCAGTAAAAATTACAATGGGGATTATTATTGCGATTTTAGCTGTAATTTTGTTGCTAGATGCGACAACAATTGTGCCAGCAGGTCATACAGGGGTTGTTATCACACTGGGAGAAATTTCTAAAAGTTTTGATGAGGGATTTCATTTTAAAGTACCGCTTGTGCAAGATGTACAAGTAATTTCTAATAAAATTCAAGTATATGAATCTCCTGCTTCGGCTGTGTCAAAAGATTTACAAACAGTAAGTAGTACAATTGCTGTAAATTATCGTTTGGTAGCAAATAAATCTGCTGAAATGTATCAGAATGTCGGTACAGATTATGAAACGATTTTAATTACACCGGTTGTGCAGGAATGCATGAAATCTATTACTGCAAAATATACAGCAGAAGAATTAATTACGGAACGTATGACAGTTGGGGAAGAAGTAAAACAAGATTTAGATTCAAGATTAAATGATTATGGAATCTATATTGAAAAATTTAATATCGTCAATTTTGATTTTTCAGAAGAATTTAATGCGGCTATTGAAGCAAAACAAGTTGCAGAACAGAATTTGTTAAAAACACAGACAGAACAAAAACAGCAGATTGTTATTGCAGAAGCAGAAGCAGAAAAAAAAGTCATTGCCGCTAATGCAGAAGCAGAAGCGATTCTGACAAAAGCACAGGCACAGGCTGATGCAAATAAATTAATTGAAGAATCACTGTCTAATAAAGTTCTTGTCTATAATCAAATTGATAAATGGAACGGCGTATTGCCCAAAGTAACAAGTGATAATAATAATTTAATGATTGATATTCCAATAGAAGAAAATAATAATAATTCTCAGAATGCAGATTCTCAAAATTTTGAAAATCAAGAATAAAAAATTTAAATCAGAAGATAGGCAAAAATATTCAAGTATTATAATTTTTCCAAATGAAATCAGCAAAGAAGCATAAAATAAAAATTTTTTGAAAAAACACTTGACAAATATTTTGATATATGCTATAATAACAAAGTCGTATTCTAAAGACAGTCGGTAGATGTAAATTATAAATCCGACCGAGGAGTGCAATTGGATTGATTTATCAAGCTTTTTCTGCTCCTCTATGTTTGATAGGGGAGTTTTTTGTTCTCCATACGATGAATTAAATTAAATTGCTATGTGGAGGTGAAATTTATGCCAAGTGCAAAGGTTCTCGAATCTAAGCAAGCAAGAGTTGCAGAATTGTCTGAATTGTTGAAAAACAGCGTTTCTGTTGTTCTCGTAGATTACAGAGGTATTACAGTAGAACAGGATACAAAGTTAAGAAAAGAATTGCGTGAAGCTGATGTCAAGTATTTTGTTGAAAAAAACACTATGCTGAAACGTGCGTTTAATGCAAACGGTATCACAGATTTTGATGATGTTCTGAATGGTACAACTGCAATTGCAGTATCTGCAACTGACCAGACAGCACCAGCTCGTATTTTGGGTGAATTTGCTGAAAAGTCTGAAAATTTCAAATTGAAAGCAGGTTCTGTTGAGGGCGAATATTTTGACGAAACAAAAATTTTGGCTCTGTCCAAAATTCCGTCCAAAGATGTATTGCTTGCTCAATTGGTTGGTTCTCTGCAAGGTCCTATTCAGAAATTGGCTGCTTTATTGCAGGCTGTTGTGGACAAGGAAAACGGACAAGAAGAAGCCGCATAATTTTTTCTATGCGTGCGCAATGTAGTAAGCTTGTTGTTTAAAACAGGCGGTTAAAATTAATTATTTAAATTTTTTGAAAAGGAGATTTTTTATCATGGCATCTGAAAAGACACAAAAGTTTATTGAAGATATTAAGGCTCTCACAGTTCTGGAATTGGCAGAATTAGTAGAAGCAATTCAGGAAGAATTTGGCGTAACAGCAGCAGTTGCAGCAGCTCCAACAGGTGGCGCAGCAGCACAGGAAGCTGAAAAGACTGAATTTGATGTAGTTCTTGCATCTTTCGGCGATAAGAAAATGGCTGTTATTAAAGCTGTTAAGGACGTTCTCGGTCTTGGTCTGAAAGAAGCTAAGGCAGTTGTAGAAGAAGCACCTAAGGCTTTGAAAGAAGGCGTTTCTAAAGCTGAAGCAGAAGAACTCAAAGCTAAGCTCGAAGAAGCAGGCGCAACAATTGAAATCAAGTAAGATTTCTGGTATTACACAAATAAAAACTGCTCTTAATGCCAATGGCATGAGGGCAGTTTTTTCATATTATAAAAAAGCTTGTGTTAAAATTAATAATGCAACTCCGGGGATTCCAAAAATACTGCATGTTAATAAATTTGTAGTGCATAATGTTGGTACAAAGCCAATTGTTTCGCCATAAAAATGTAATAAAAATAATAAAATTAATCCAGTGCTACTTCCTAATAAAAATGTTCTGATACGTTTTTTATGAAATAAGTAAAAAATCAAAAGGCATAAAATTCCGGCTGTCCATAATATCCAATAAAAATAATTTCTTAAAAAATCCATGATTTTCGCTCCTGTTATAACATAATATAAGCAATGGCAAGTAATAATTCTAATTCTGCGCCCTCTTTGTAGAGTAAATATAATAATCCTAATAAAGCTAATTTTTCGCCGTCCCAGTCTGTGAATAATTTTTTTAAATCTTCTGATACATGTAAATTTTCCAGCAAATCTGGCTTAGATTTTTGCTTTAGTGGCATAGATGGTAATGCTTCTGGAGGTAATGGAGGCATAGCACGGCGTTGCATTTCTTTAGAACGCCGAATTGCATCTTGTCGCATTGCATCAAAACTTTGTTGTTGTGGATAACGTGCCATGCCTGTCGCCTCCTGTTAAAATAATAATATTAATTTATGATAATAAATTTTGTAACATGCCGGTTTCTTGTAAATTTTTCCAGATGTTCCATAAGTGCAATAATTTCACAGCTTTATCAATTTTTAATTGTCGTTGTTCTCTAAGATGTGGACGTAATGCTAATAATAAAGCTGTATTTTTATCGGGTTCACAATTTTGATGAAGTAATTCTTGTGCTTTCATGAGTAAATTTGCATCTAAATTTTGTACAGGTGTTGACGGATTATAATTATTATTATTATTGTTGTTATTATTTATTTCAGAATTGTCACTAGATTTCAGCATTTGTGCAAGTTCTGAAATTTGTTGCATGGTTTCTTTGTCGGACATAACTTCCTGCATTTTGCCGAGCAGATTTTCCATTATTGACCGCCTGTTAATTTCTGATAAATTGCCTTTGCCTGTGGTGTACTCATGAGTTTCTCAACCATTTGCGGATTTTTAATTGCTTGCTGAAATTTATTCGCTTCTGTTTGATTCATGTTTTTAATCGCATTGTCAAATTTTCCGGCTTTTAATTCCTGTTGGAGCTGTTCCGCAGGAACTCCTAATTTTTGGCTAACGACTTTTAATAAGCCGTCTAAATTTTCTTGATTAATATTATTCATAAAAAAACACCTTTCTTTCACAAAAACTGTATTGTAATTTCTTACAGTTTGTGTTATAATATACTAGATAGGAGGAATGCAGATGAAAATTATTGTAATTTCAGATACGCATGGCGCATTTCACAGATTACATCAAGTTGTTACAATTCACAAAGACGCTGATATGTTCATTCATTTGGGAGACGGTGAACGGGAATTACATCATTTATTTTTGGAAATGCCATTGCTTGAACAAAAATTCTATTGCTTAAAAGGTAATTGTGATTATGGAATATTAAGCAATAGTATCAGAACATTAAATTTAGTATTGCCGTATGACCACCGGATTTTTGCAGCCCATGGCGATTATTTTGGAGTAAAATACAGTACAGCAAGAATCATTCATGAAGCAAAGCGATTACAAGCAGATATTTTGCTGTATGGGCATACGCATGTGAGAGATTGTCATTATGAAGACGGGCTATATATTATTAATCCTGGCAGTTTGGGCTGTCCTCGAGGTGATTTAAAATATAGCTATGCCTTGCTGGATATTTCAGAGAGTGGCATTCTTGCGAATATTGCTTTTTTATAATTATTTTCAAGCCCTATATAGTATATGCAGTAAGTTTTTAAAAATTTCCGATTCGGAGGTGATAATTTGCTGAAACAGCAAAATAATGAAAAATATTTATTAGCATTTGGATTAGGATTTTTCGCTTTATTCGCAGTTTTATTGCCATTGTTAATAATAGACCATGGATATTTTATTTATTATGGTGATTTTGTATCACAGCAATTGCCATTTTATCAGCTTGCCAATGACGCAGTCAGAAATCAAGGCTTGCTTGGTTGGAACTGGTACACAGATTTAGGAAGTAGTTTTTTAGGGTCTTATGCATTTTATTTAACAGGAAGTCCGTTTTTTTGGCTGACTGTATTATTGCCGGAAAAATTAATATTATATGCGATTCCATGGCTATTATGCTTAAAACATGGCATAGCGTCTCTTACAGCGTATGGCTATATCAGATATTTCGTGAAAAATCAAAATATAGCCGTTATTGGCGGATTGCTCTATGCATTTTCTGGATTTCAGATATTTAATATATTTTTTAATCATTTTCAAGATGTCACAGCGTTCTTTCCGTTAATGCTAATTGCCATGGAGGAATTTTTAAGAAATCATAGAAAAGGCTGTTTTGCACTAAGTGTTGCTCTTATGGCAGTTATTAATTATTTTTTCTTTACTGGACAAGCCGTATTTTTAATAATTTATTTTCTAGTAAGATTATGCTGTAAAGATATTAAAATTACTTGGAAACAGTTTTTTATTTTATTACTAGAAGCAATTTTAGGCGTTTGCATCGCCTGTGTCGTATTATTACCGGCAGGGTTAGCTGTATTAGAAAATAACCGTGTGTCAGAATATTTATTCGGACAGGATATGCTATTATATAACGATAAAACAAAAATTATTAGAATTATACAAAGCTTTTTCATGATACCAGATGCACCAGCAAGAACAAATTTATTTTCTAGTGATTCTTCAAAATGGGCTTCTATTGGTGGTTATTTGCCGTTATTTTCTATGTCTGGTGTGATTGTTTTTATGAACCAGAAAAAAAAGCATTGGGCAAGTATTTTAATCTGGATTTGTATGCTGTGTGCTTTTACGCCATTTTTAAATAGTATGTTTTATTTATTTAATGCGTCTTATTATGCAAGATGGTATTATATGCCTATTTTAATTATGGCAATGATGACAGCACATGCGTTAGATAATGCAGAAATTCAATGGGAAAAAGGTTTGTTCGCAAGTTCTGTCATGTTAGTTTTATTTGGAATTATTTCTATTCTGCCTGTGAAACAAGATGATAAAATTAAATTTTTTGAATTTGCAAGTATTCCGTCCTATTTTTTTATTACACTTGGGATTAGTGTAATTTGCATAATTGGCGCATGGTATATTTGTAGATTAAGAAAACAGAAACAAAATTTCTGGAATAAAGCAATTATATTTACAAGTACTGCATGTGTAGCCTGTACTTGCAGTGTTGTATATTTTGGCAAGGCAATCGGAACTGATGCAGAAAATTATATTAATACAGCGATTCATGGCAAAGAAAATCTTAGTATTTCTTATGAAACAGATGAAGATGATTATTTTAGAGTAGATATTTTCAAAAATTATGATAATTATCCAATGTTCTGGGGGTTATCTAGTATGCGATGTTTTCAAAGCGTTGTCAGTCCGTCTATTATGGAATTTTATGATAGTATTGGCATTAACAGAGATGTTGCTTCCCGTGCCGAAACGGAATATTATACGCTAAGGGGGCTATTTTCCGTAAAATATTATTTTAATAAATTAACAGATTCTGGACAAACAGAAAAAAATTTAAATTTAGCTGGCTTTGCTTATGACAGAACGGAAAACGGTTTTGAAATTTACAAAAATAATTATTTTATTCCTATGGGCTTTACATATGATAATTATATTTTAGAAGAAAAACTGGAAGATACTAAGAAAAATGCAAGAGAAAAAATGTTAATTCAGGCATTAATTTTAAATCAGGAACAAGCAGAATTATATTCTGATATTATTACAGAAATTGAAAATCCGGAATTTTTAGATTTAAGTCAGGAGCAGTATTTAGAATTTTGTAAAATACATGCAAATGAAGCTTGTGAGAATTTTAATTATAATGCGAATGGCTTTTCTGCAAATATTAATTTAGAACAGCCGAAACTTGTATTTTTCAGCGTGCCATATGACAAAGGCTGGACAGCGCAAATTAATAACCAGCCTGTTGCAATAGAAAAAGTAAGCAATGGTTTTATGGCAATTCGCTGTGAAGCAGGAGAAAATGAAATTGTATTTTCTTATGAATTAACAGGCGTGAAATTAGGCGCATGTATTACAGTAACAGGTATTTTATTATTTATAATATACTGCATGTTGCCAATTTTAAAAAATCAGAAAAAAATTGTAAAAAATACAAGTTATTTGTCTGTAGACGGTGTGAGAGCGTCAAAAGCATATATTCAGTATTTGCAAAATAAAAATAATAATTTAAAAGGAGATTATCATTATGACCAGTCATCTGAATGAAACTAAGTTAAATAGTCAAATTATGTTTGATGGCAAAATTATTCATGTAGAAAAAGACGATGTGCAGTTAGAAGACGGTTCAAAAGCATTTCGTGAAGTCGTAAGACATTCTGGAGGTGTTTGCATTCTTGCTTTAACAGATAAAGAAGAAGTGTTACTTGTCAAGCAATTTCGCTATCCGCATGGAGCTGTCACTGTAGAATTACCCGCCGGAAAATTAGAATACGGCGAGAATCATGAAACTTGTGGCAAACGGGAATTACTGGAAGAATGCGGTTGTACGGCAGATAGTTTTATTTATTTAGGAAAATTATTTCCAACGCCTGCTTATTGCAGTGAAGTCATTCACATGTATTTAGCAAAGGATTTGCATTTTAGCAAGCAAGATTTAGATATAGACGAATTTTTAGATGTGGAAAAAATGCCATTTAATGAAGCCGTTTCTAAGGTATTGAACGGCGAATTTCCAGATGCGAAAACACAGATTGCAATTTTAAAATACGCTGTTATGAAAAATCAAGCATAAAAAAAGGGAACGGCAATCACCGTTCCAGCATAACATGACATGTAAGACTTCACGCTTTATCAGTTTGTGTTTCTTGTTCCTCGATTTCAGCAAGTGCAAGATGTTTTTGATAGGCATCAAGAATGCTTTCTTCAATTAGTTTTCTTGTATCTGCTTGAATCGGGTGAACAATGTCACGGAATATGCCGTTTTCGTCTTTGCGACTTGGCATAGCAATAAAAAGTCTTGTGTCGCCCTGTACAATTTTAATATCATGTACAGCTAGCATTTGGTCTAATGTAATTGAGACCACAGCACGCAAACGACCTTCTGTGATGATTTTGCGGATTTTAATGTCTGTAATTTCCATAAATTTAACGTTACTGAAAACTTATAAAAATTATAAAATAAATTTTTAAGTTTTATTCCTTGTTCAACGTGTCCATTTTTGATATAATTATAATATTTTCTACTCATGTTTGGCATGACACTCCAAAGGCGTAAATTCCCCATGCTATATTTATGGGTACACACGATAAATAAGCCATTTTTACGGTAAATATCGTGCCAGTAACTTTCCCTTTCTTATTGATTTGCCAAAATAAATTTTGCTTGATTTTTGTGTTGCATTTTACGACGGCAATTTTTGTTCAAGCTGTTTTTTGAAATAAATTTAAAACGTCGACCTTTTGTTATGAAAGGATTTATGAATTTTAATATATTTTTATAATTTTTCCCTAACTGTTATCAGCCTCCTACTATCATGTATACTGTTTTCTTAATTTTCTATTTTTTCTCTCTCTTGTATAGTTTGTCACAAATTGGGCATTCTATTCGGGATAGTATTTCCAATTATGAGAAGAAAACAGTATCAATATTATAAATGAAAAATATGTAAATTTTAAGAAGAAATTAGGTGTATTTTATGAACAAATCAATTTTAACCAAAAAAAACCATATTCATATGATTGGTATTGGTGGTTCGGGTATGTATCCGCTTGCACAGATACTTCATGCAAAAGGATTTTATTTGACTGGGTCAGATAATAACGAAACCGATACTTTGCAAGCTGTCAGAAATATGGGGATTCCTGTCACACTCGGACAAAAAGCAGAAAATATTGAGGGTGCAGATTTAATTGTGCATACGGCGGCTATTATGGCAGATAATCCGGAGCTGATAGCCGCAAAAAATTCTGGTGTGCCTGTTCTGGAAAGAAGTGAATTATTAGGCATTGTAAGTAGCTGGTATTCTAATGCTGTTTGTGTGTCTGGTACACATGGTAAAACTACTACAACAGCTATGTTAGCACAGATTTTATATACAGCAAATATAGATTTATCTGCTTTTATTGGCGGAAAACTGCCTTGTATTAATGGCAGTGGCTGTGCAGGGTCTAGTGATATTTTTGTTTGTGAATCTTGTGAATTTGTTGATACGTTTTTGAAATTATATCCGGATATTGCAGTAATATTAAATATTGATGCTGACCATCTGGATTATTTCAAGACAGTAGATAATATTATTAAATCTTTTCATAAATTTTGTGAGATTACAACAAAATCTATTATTTATAACGGTGATGATGAAAATACGCTGAAAGCGATTGCTGGAATTACTGATAAAGAATTAATTTCATTCGGGTATCAGGAAAATAATTTATACAGAGCTGTCGATATTGCGCATATTGGTTCACAAATGGCGTATACAGTTCTGAAACAGGGAGAAGTTTTGGGAAGAATTACGTTGCAAGTTGTCGGCGAACATAATATTTTAAATTCTTTGGCGGCAGTGACAGCTTGTGATAAATTAGGCATTCCGTTTGAAGCAATTGTACAGGGATTAGCAGAATTTCATGGTGCAGGCAGAAGATTTGAAATCAAAGGTGAAATTAATGGCATTACAATTGCAGATGATTATGCACATCACCCAACAGAATTAACAGCTACGCTAAAAGCTGCAAAACAAATGCATTATAATCGTGTCTGGGCTGTGTTTCAGCCGTTTACGTTTTCCAGAACAGTTCAGCATTTAGAAGAATTTGCAAAAGCATTAGAAATTGCAGATATTGCAGTATTAACAGATATTATGGGTTCTCGTGAAAAAAATATTTATAACATTTATACTAGAAATCTTGCTGAAATTATGCAAAATGCTGTATATTTTCCGCAAGATGAACAGGCAGAATATACTGACGAACGCAAATATCAGAATTTTGAAGATGTTTGTAATTATGTAATTGCGAATGCACAAGCCGGAGATTTAGTTTTAACTATGGGTTGTGGCGATATTAATAAAGTCGCTAAAATGTTATTGCAAAAATTGCAAAATAAATAATACAGGAGGAATTGCTATTATGAATCAGAAAAAAGAAGATGAAATCTTGAATTTTGTTCGGGATTATATTCAAAAAGAAAGTGTGCCACCGTCTGTGCGTGAAATCTGTAAAGGAACGAATACAGGTTCTACCTCTACGGTTCATAGATATTTGCATAAATTAAAAGCAGACGGCAAAATTAATATGGATTCCACCAAAAACAGAACAATTGTAATTCGTGAAAAACAAGGGCTTCCTGTCATGCGTCATGTGGAAGCCGGAACAGAACTTTTTGATACATGTAATATCTGTGATTATTTTAATTATATGCCAAATAAAAAATATCAGAATTTATTATTTGCCGTGTATTCACAGGAAAATATGCCGGAATTAAATATTTTAAAAGGTGATGTTATCATTGCAGAAAAGTCTGCGAAAGGGGAATATTTAATAATTGCTGATGAAAATGGCGAAATTTCTGTAATATGTCAAAAAGATTTGATTTCTGGTCAGGTTTTAGGCGCATTAGTCGCTTTGGTTCGTGAATTTGAACGAAAGGAATGATAATTTTATTATGCTAAATAAAGTAAAAGTTGTGATTTGTGGCAAGGATTATGTCATGCTAACAGCACAAGCTCAGAATTATGTCTATGGGCTTGCAAGAGTACTAGAAT